>JALVLL010000069.1 GCA_027027485.1 Candidatus Bipolaricaulota bacterium
GAACGACTCCTCGGGCACGATCCGGAGGTCCACCTGGATCCCGTCGGAAAGCCTCACCGAAGTCTTCTTGGGGCCCTTGGCCAGGACTTCCTCCACGTCGGGCAGGGACGCGAAGAGGTCCGAGGCCTCCTCGGGGCGATCCGATATCCCGAGGATGTCGATATCCCCGATGGTCTCCTTGCCGCGTCTCAAGGATCCGGCGATCTCCACGGCCTTGAAGAGCCCGCTTCCCTTGAGTTTGTCTCGGATCCCCTCTGCCAGGGGGAGGGCGTAGCCGAGGAGGACGCGCTTCTCGGTCTTCCTGGCCTCGGCGAGCCCCCTTAGGATCTTTTCTTCCACCTTGGGCCCGAGCCCGGGCACGGTGCGGATGCGGCCCTCCCGGGCGGCCTTCTCCAGGTCATCCAGGTTCCTCACCCCGAGGTACTCGTAGAGGAGCTTGGCCGTCTTGGGGCCCACTCCCTCCACCTGGGTGAGGGCGCGCAGGTCCACGGGGAGCTTCTTCTTGAGCTCCTCGTGGTAGCGGAGTTTCCCGGTCTTCACGATCTCCTCGATCTTCTCGGCGATGGACTTCCCCACCCCGGGGAGCTCAGTCACCCTTCCCTCGCGCACCAGGTCCTCGATGGGAACGGGGCACGATTCCACCGCCTGGGCGGCGCGGCGGTAGGCCCTGGGCTTGAACTCCACCCCCTCGAGCTCCAGGAGGTCGGCTACCTCATAGAGGATCTCGGCCACCTTGCGGTTGAGCATCCGGGATCAGCCCCGCTTGTAGAGCTCGGCGAACCTCTCGAAGGAGCGGTCGTAGGTGCGCTCCACCTCGGGCGGAAAGCAACACGCGGGGAGCTCCCGGTGCGCGAGGTGATAGCGCAAACACTCACAACAGATCCCCTTTCTGGGGCAAGCGGGCCAGGTGCAGGGGCAACGCTCCAGGTTCCGCTCCATGTTCACGCATTCCGCCATGGCTACCTCCTCAAGGGCCATCGAGTCGGGCCGGGGTATAATGCGCAAGCCATGGGAAACAGGCAAGGGATACTGAAAAGAATCGAAGATGATACCGGAGGGCTCCGTCCCCATTACGAGCGTTACTCCTTGCTCGGTGTGGTGGGGACTATAGCGGAGCTTTTCGGGGCCGAGCCTTGGGGGCCTTCGCTCTTCGAGGAGCTCGGGTTGAGGCCGACAGAGAAAGTGGTGAGCTTTATCGTGGACGGCCTCGGGTACCTCAAGCTCGAGGAGCTCGCGGGAAAGGGGCTTGTGGACATCCCCCGCTTTCAAAGCTATATGCCGATAACCTCCGTCTTCCCTCCCACGACCACCACGGCCCTCACGAGCCTCTCCACCGGGGTGAGCCCCATCGCACATGGGGTCCTCGGCTACAGGCTCTACCTCCCCGAGGTGGGGGCCGTGGTGAACATGATCAAGCTCTCCACTCCCGGAGGCCAGAACGAGTCGGCCAAGAACGCGGGGCTCGAGCTGGAACGCTTCGTGGAAGTACCGACCCTTTACGAGCGCTTAGGCGAGGTGGGAGTGAAGACGTTGCTTTTCCTGCCGAAATACATCGTGAACTCGGGACTCTCGGGGATCCTCTACCGGGGGGTATCCGAGACGGTGCCGTACCTCTCGCTTTCAGACCTCATGTACCTCATCCGCGGGGCCCTCTCCCACGCCGGGAAGCTCCTCCTCGGGGTCTACTGGCCCCTCACCGACTCCGTGGCACACCTCTATGGCCCCGACTCCGAGCCCTTCGAGCGGGAGGTTATCTCCTTCTTCGAGGCCTTGAACAGGGACCTTTTTGGGAAAGTCGCGGGGGCCACGGTCCTCGTGACCGCCGACCACGGGTTCATAGGGATCGACCCCAAGACGGATGTGATCGACTGCAAAAGCGATCCCGTGATGAGGGAGACGTTGCTGGTTCCCCCTGTGGGGGACCTCCGGGCCGGTTATTTCTTCGTGAGGAAGGGAAAGGAAGGGGAGCTCGCCGGATACCTACGGGAGAAGTTCCCCGATGAGTTCCTGTCGATGAGCTCGGAGGAGGCCCTGAGAAAGGGCCTCTGGGGGCTTGAGGCCCCGGATGAGAGGGTGGCGGTGCGGATAGGGGATCTTGTCGCCCTGAGCCAGGGGAGGAAGCTCTTCCTGTGGCCCGAAGGGGAGGAGGAGTTCGCACTGCGGGGGATGCACGGGGGGATCACCCGGGAGGAGCTCCTCGTCCCCTTCCTAGCCACGGAACTCTAGGGAAAGGAGGATCGATGGCGGTTGTGAAGAGGATCGCCGAGGTTAAAGCCCTGGATATCTCCGATGGTAGTTCAGTGGTGAACGCCACGAAGCAGCTGTTGATCGGGCCGAAGGACGGGGCGCCCACATTCGCGGTGCGGCTTTTCACCCTGGGCCCCGGTGGGTATTCCCCCAAACATCGGCACCCCTACGAGCACGGGGTCCTAGTGCTGGAGGGGCAGGGGGAGCTCTGGACGGAGGAAGGGAGCCACCGGCTCTCTCCGGGCACCGTGGTCTTGGTGAAACCGGATGAGGAACACCAGTTCCGGAACCTGGGCTCGGTGGACTTCAAGTTCATCTGCATCGTGCCTAAACACGTGGAGGAATAGGAGCACATGCCGAAGAAGGTCCTCGTGGGGATGTCCGGGGGCGTGGACTCCACGGTCTGCGCCTGGCTCCTGAAGAGGAAGGGTTACGAGGTATACGGCCTCACCCTATGGCTCTGGGACCCTTCCGGCCCCAAGGAGAACCCATGCTGTTCGGTGAACGCCGCCGAGATCGCCGCCCGGGAGCTCGGCATCCCCCACGAGACCGTCCAGGCCCACGAGGAATTCTTCCGGCTGGTGATCGAGCCCACGCTGAGGGCATACCGTGAGGGGAGGACGCCGAACCCGTGCACCTTCTGCAACCGCGAGGTCCGGTTCGCCCTCCTCCTTAAGGAAGCGGAAAAGCGCGGGATCCCCTACATCGCCACCGGCCACCACGCGAGGATCCGGGAGGAGGACGGAAAGTACTTGCTTCTCCGGGGGCGCGACCGGGCGAAGGACCAGTCCTACTTCCTCTACTCCCTCACCCAGGAAGAGCTTTCCCGGGCTCTTTTCCCCATCGGGGAGCTGACCAAAGAGGAGGTCAAGCGGATCGCCCGGGAGAAGGGTTTCACCGCCGCCTACCTCCACGAATCCCAGGACCTCTGTTTCGCCCCCCGGGGGATCGGGGAGCTTATCCCGAAAGCGGAGCCCGGTCCCATCGTGGACCTTTCGGGGAAGGTCCTCGGGACCCACAGGGGCCTCCCGAACTACACCGTGGGCCAGCGGCGGGGGCTCGGGATCTCCTCCCCGGAGCCCCTGTACGTCTTGGCCCTGGATCCGACGAGGAACGCGGTGGTGGTGGGGCCGGAGAGTGCTCTCTATGCCGAGGGACTCGTGGCCGGGGAGCTCACCTGGATCGCCGGGGAGCCGCCGGGGGAAGCCTTTTCCTGCGAGGTCCAGATACGTTACCGGGCCGCCCCGATGCCTTGTGAGGTGGAGCTGAAGGAAGGGAAGGCTTATGTGAAGTTCGAAAAGCCCCAGCGGGCGGTGACCCCGGGCCAGGCCGCGGTCTTCTACCGGGGCGAGGTGGTCCTCGGCGGCGGCGTCATCGAACGGCCTATCAAAAACGGGGCATGATTTTCCTCTGGCTTCGACAGCGGAGAAATGGCGAGTAGGCCTTAATCGTTTTTGTGCGAGCTTTCCCTCAGTTGCTTAACAGTTTCGTCGATCTTGGCGAGGTCCTCATCTTTTGGCTTGTGATCGGATGTAGCCTCGATGTGGATGTATATCGATACCTTTGCACCGGACTTAATGAGGGGCGCCAATACCCCGCGGGCGAGATCGTGTAATCTTTCCCCTGGAATCTGTAAGGCCCAATCGGCTTTCCACCCTTCCTCCGTTTTAGTCGTGGACTTTTCAGGAGCTTCGTGCTCGGTTTTGGGCGGCTCCTCTTCGTTGATTATAGACGGCTTCCGTTCAGCGAGCTCGGCCTCTGCTACTTCCTTTCTGACCAATGAAGCTTCCTCAAGTGCAGCACGGGGTACGGGAGACCTGTAAACGAGCTCGCCGGATGCCTTTCGTACCCCGAACACGCCCGCTTCCACGCCCTCGATCACCGCGGTCTCCAACACCCCTTTGTTCAACGGCATGGGGAACCCGGGGTACCGGAAGAAAGCATCGAAGATCTCTTTCAAGGGCTTTTCCGTTTCCTTTTCTCCCAAGGCCTTGAGGAGGTGCTTGGGGCTGAGCGACTCGACCAAGAGCTCCTTTTCCTTCAAGTACTCACGTGCCCTTTTGGAAAGCGATGTCCTCTCTCCTACGGTGGCCAATCCTAGATCCTCCGGATCTTCCGTTCCCGGGCGGAAGAGGAGTCGATAGGCGCTCATGATGCGTTCCGGCACCTCCAGTGCTGCGTTGCGGATCTCGTGTTCGAGCCTCTTTTTGTCGGCCTCGGAAAGCCGTCCGTAAAGGGAGCGGTCGTCCTTTATCGCGTGGAGGGCGAGGTAGCGCCTCATTGCGTTCCTGGCGGCCTCGATGCCCTCGGCGGTGGGGGCGAGGACCACCAAGGCGTTCTTGTAAACCCGATATTTACTCCCTGCCTTTTCCATAAGCTCTCCGACGAATTCCCGGAGGGCTTCTTCCGGCTCCGAGGCCACCTCCGGGGAAAGCACGGCCAGTTTGAGCTCGGGTGTATCGCCGATGTCCTCGGATTTCTTGGGGAAAGGCACGACCTTGAGTTCGCTCCCCAAGTGTTTCCTGATGTGCTCCAGGAGGCCTTCCGTGACCTGCTCCGGGGTGATCTGGAGCTCCTTGTCCACGATCACCCCGTTCAGGTTCGGGGTTTTGTGAAAGAAAAGGAGGCCCTCCTCCTCGTGGAGGTACCACAATCGGGCCGTGTCCCTCAGCCTGCGGAGGGTATCGCCGACCAGCGGCACCTGGAAATCGGGCTCAAGTACCGCAAGGGTAAGGCGCGATAGCTCCACGCCACGGCGCTTCCCCCCGCTGAAGGAATAGAGGAAGATGGCGGTCGCGAGGCCGGAAGCCAGCCGATATCGGGCGAATTCACCCATCTGCCTATCTAGAAGCTGTGCCTTCGCGTTGGAATCCACGATGTCGGAGGCGATCACCGAGTTGTAGTCCGATTCGATATGTTTCAACAGCTCCCGTTTCACCTCGGGGTTTCTTAAGTTCACGTGGGAGGGGTGGATGAGAGGGGCGGAGTGGTTGTTGCGGTAGAGGTCAGCCACCACCAGCGCCAGCAGCCGCAGGACCCCACGGGTCACCTGAAAGGTAGGGATAGTGGCCCAACGCTCAAAGAGGAGGTCGATGAGCTCGGGGTGAAACGGATACGCGTGGAGCATCTTCTCCTTGTACGCGGGTTCCTTTGCCCATCTCGGGATCTCTTCCCCGAGCCGTTGGTAAAGCCCCCAGTAACCCTCAACCGTGGCCCGCACATCGTCGCGATCCCCAATGCTCTCGAAGAGCCTCCGCCGCACCACTTCGTAGATCTCCAAGCCCCTGACCGGCTCGTAAACGGCCTCCATGCGCCCGAAGATCCGCACGAGCTGGTTCAGGGCCCTCTCGCCCTCCTCCCCATATGGCACGCTGGAAGGCAGGGTGACCACCAACGTCACATTGGGCTTCGCCGAAAGCGTCTCCGTGAGTTCCTGGAAGAAGGTGAGGACCTGGGTTTGATATACCCTCGCCGCCTCGGGGCTCGTCCCGGCCTGCTCTATCTCCCTGGGGCTGACACACCGCGCCACGTACTCGGCGATCTCGTCCATGAGGATGAGCACGGGCTCATCGCCCAAAAGCTTGTGGAGGACCTCGCGCCCGGGGCTCGTGCGTGCAAGGTCGTGGTCCCTCACCAATTCATAGCGGCTGAGCTGTTCGCCTAGCTCGCCCCAGGGGGTTTTCCCCTTGAGCGGATCCGCGGAAGTGCCGACGAAGACAGGTGTTTTCACATGGGGGATCTCCTCCACACCGGCAGCCTCCAGCACCTCCTTCACAAGCTCCAGGTCGCGGTAATCGTTTCCGGAGCGAAAGAGATGGTAGAGGGCGATTAGGCTATGGCTTTTCCCACCGCCGAACGGGGTCTGTAGCTGTATCACGGCCTCCCCACCTTTTCCCGATAGGCGCCGCAGCACATCCGCGAGAAGCCTCACAAGGCCTTCGGTGGGATATGTCTTGCGAAAGAAAAGGCCCGCATCGCGGTACTCCACCGGCCCACGGTCGGCCGCCACGTTGGCGAGGTCGGCCATGAAGGTGGATTCCTCGAGACGCCCTTCCAAAATATCCCGGTGGGGAACCGCTATATCCTTCCACGGTTTAAGCATTTCCCGCCCCCTTTTCTCCCCCCGCCCGCGACAACCCCTCGAATTCGATCCCCAGCTTCTTCTCCAAGAACCTTCTGGTTTCCTCTGCCAACTCACCGCATCGTTCGCACTCGCTGTCGGTTATCTCCAAAGGCTCGCCCGGGTAGCGTGATTCCACCGCATACAGAGAAAGCTCATCTACTTGCAAGGTATCGAAATCTTTATCGATTTCGGAGCAGAGGCGTTTCAAGAAGCTTACGTTATGCGTGCGTGGAAATTCCTTGCCATGTTCTATCAGGAAAGCTTTGAGAGCCTTCTCCACGAATTGTTGGGCATGGAAACAAATAGCCGAAACAACCCTTTCCCCTGGAGGCAGGGACATTTCGTGCCTGAGGACCCGGAGATCATCCCATGCCTTCAGAAGCCACTCTTTGGTCTCATCCTTCATAGCAGCACGCCCTCGCGCAACGCGGTTTTCTCGATGGAGACGACACGGTTTTGTGCCCTTTCCACCTGTTCCTTTGTGCGGATGATTATGTCGGCCGGGATTCCCTTTTCCGCGAGTCTGCGGCTGATCTCTATATAAAGGGCCTTGAGTTTCTCCCGAGGTAAATCCCCCTTGATTACCACGAGGATATCCCAATCGCTTTTGGGATCGTCTTCTCCCCGTACCCTCGAACCGAAAAGGTAAACGGAGTCGAGTTCGAGTCCGACCACACAGGCTGCGCCCTCGACGGCGGATCTTATCGCCGCCAGTGCACTGTCCCTCGATGGCCTCTTATACGCTTCGCCCATCGGCCGAACTCTCCGGGTACTTTAGCTTCAAAAACTCCACTCCTCCGCGGGATGGCCAGCCGCCGAGGAGGCCGTGTAGGAGCCTGCGTTCCTCGTCCCCTTCCGGCAAAACGTCCGCGATGGCCTGAGCCAAAGCTCTGATCGATTCCTCCGGATAGCCACATCTTTCGAGATGCGCTTTCAAGCCTTCGTGGTCGTTTCGTTCCCAAAGGAGGACCGCCATGTGCAACGCATCGACCATGTTCCTTATCTTGCCGTCTTCGAGAAAGCGTGGCACCCGTTCCTCCGGGCCCAAAAGGCGCACATACTCCTTCTCCTTTCGGAGGAATCCTTCCTGATCCCAGTGTTGTCCGAGCTCTAGACCGATGCTTATGGCGAGCTTGCGGGCCTCATCGAACGGCGCCCTGGCATGGCCGAAGGTCCAGCGCCAAAGGAGATAGAACCTGGACTCCGTATCCACGGTGCTGGGCTTCCCCTTCAGGATCCGCTCTAGGGCGAACTCGCTCACCACCCGCCGCACGTATTCCAGGAGCTCGGGAACGGTAACCTCCTCGCCGGATAGCTTCTCGACGCGGGAATACTTCCCAAAGGCCTCGATGGCCGGGCCGATGGCGCTCATGAAGAAGTCCGCTCCCCTGATCCCCTCTTCCCAGAACTGTGAGAGCTTCCGGCGGACGTTGCGCTCGATTTCGGCCCGCACCTGCGGATACTCACCGATCTCGTCCCGGACGCGTTTCCGGCAAACCATGTAGATGGAGGAGGCCAACGCTGCCGACTCCTGTGCCCTCAGCCGAGCTTGCATCTCGGTGTGGATAGGCCAGGAGGCCGTCATGTAGAGGCCCGCGTTGAGTAACGCCTGGATGATCGTTTCCCACGCCTCGGTCGTCTTGTGGGCGAAGACGATGACGGCGATCCCGTCGTCCTTCAGCACCCGATGGATTTCCCGAAAAGCCTGGGTGAGCATCCTCTCGAAGCGTTGTTTGGCCTTCTCCATGCTGCCCGCCTTGCTGGCGTCGGCCACCAGCTCCTCCGATTTGGGCGTCAAGGGGGTGGCGAACAGCTCCGGATATAGATCGCCCACGGTGCGCTTTAGCCAAACGTAGAAGAAGTCCGAGAGATCGCTATAAGGCACGTTGTCGTAATAGGGCGGGTCGGTGAGCACGGCGTCGAAGGTGTTATCTGACCAAGGCAGTTCGGTGGCAGAGGAGTGAAGAACTCTACCTGTTTCCATTTCTGACGCAACTAGATAGCTTACTACTCTTAACACCCAATCGTGTGCTGAGTTCCAATCACCCGTAGCACCACTTAATAGGTTTGTCTCAGCATAGTCCCAAATCATTGGTAGCGCTTGGCGTGCAAATACATGAGCTGGCATATCTCTGGTGTTATCCCATACAACTATGTTTGCATTTTTGTCTACTAGTCGATCAACGGCAAGTGCTAGATATGTTATTACGGCCTTGGCGAACTCAGGTTCCGTGCCCTCTTCCAGCATCTTTTCATAAGCCCGGCGCACCTTCTCCGCGAAAGTGATCAGCGCCAGTTTCTGCCGGGAGTTGAAGAGATCGCCCCAACGGGTGAGGCCATAGCGTTGCACGCGAAAGCCAAGGGTTTCCTTAGGAGGCAAAGGCTCATCTGGCACCGGGTCCAGGCCCCACTCCGCCCAGAGCTGGGCGCGCTTCTTTTCCAGGGCCTTTTCGGCCTCGCGATAGGGCTCTAAGTCGCGTTCGGTGGCCAGGCGGTAAGTTTTTCCCTGGCGGTCGGGATGGTGGAGCACCACGGCCACCATGCGCTGCCCGGCCTTGCCCTCGCGGAAGAGCCTCCTCGTGGTCTTGGCGTCGATGGTCCCTCCGCATACCGGACAGCGCACCACCGCCCGGGAGACGGTCCCCTGGCCGGGATCGAAGTCGATCTCATCGCCCTCAACGATCTCGAAATCAACCCGTTTTTGGGCAGGATCCGGGATCATACGGAGCGCTACCCGCTTGTTCTTCTTCTTGGCCAGCCATGTCTGGCGCATCAGGGGGATCTCGGCCCCACAAGATGGGTTTTGGCACGGCAACGTCCGCGCCCAGATGTATCCCACCGGGATGCCCCCGTCGGGGTCATGGGGATAGAAACGCGCAAGCTCCTTCCGCGCCTCCTCGAGCACCCACTCGCCCCAGTGCTTTACCCCTTCGAGGAGCTTCCTTCCGTAACGTTGGGGATATTCGAGAACGCACTTCAAGATGAGAACCGCCACGGGGTTGTAATCCAGGGCGTAGGTCTCACACCCCAAGCGCAGGGCCTCCAGTGGGATCGAACCCCCACCGGCGAAGGGATCCAGTACCTTGGGGGCCTGACCGCCGTTGGCCTTGCGGATGAGCTCTCGGGCCTGGGCGAGGAGGCGTTCGCCGCCGCGGTCGCGGTTCCTCCCCGAGACCGCATCCCAGGATGAAAGCTCGGTAATCCGCCTGATGAGCCTCTCTCGCTCTTCGGGGTCGCCGGGGTCCGGGATCAGGGCGGCCAGGGCCGTGGCCCTGGAGGCTGCCAAGGGGCGCCTGGCCCACCAGATGTGCAGCGTGGAGATGTGGCCGTGGCGGATGTTCTTCTCCCTGGCCGATTCCTCGGACACCGCCCGCAACGGGAAATCCACTTCGATCAACCGTTTCCTCTCCTCCATCGTTTGCACCGTGTCCCCAAAGCCCGCGTCACCATCGATGAATGAGGTCCTCCGCGGCCATTTCAAGCCAGCTCTTTACTTCGCTCATACACCACCCTCCCCCGCCGCAACACCTCTTCGCGTAGGAATCGACGCGAGCGCACTAACAAACGGAACTCCTCCGGGGTATAGAAGAGCACGTCCATTGCCACCCTTGGTTTAAATTCCTTGTAGAACCTGCGGATCCGCTCCATGAACGGGAGATCTGTGCGTTGTATCACCACTACATCGAGGTCGGACCATTCTCCCACCTTTCCCTCGGCATAGGAACCGAAAACGATGACTTTCTCAGGGGGTGATTCACCGTTCAAAAGGTATTCCAGGAGTCTCTTAAGTTCCGCATCCAAAAGCTTTTTGCGCTCCTCTACCTTTTGCGCCATCCCAGCATCATTGTAATTCAGAAATGATGTGTTGTCCGTGTGTCGCGGAATTCTTTTTTCAGCGATTCTGTTTGCATCGCGGATTTTTTATACCTCACTAGAAGCCATGTAAAGCCCGTCTTCGCGTTTTATCACGATTCCCTCTGACAACGCCCGGGAGATCACGGACGAAGACCCCTTTAGTTTCGCGAATTCCTCCGGGGTGTAACAGAGGAAATCGATGTGCTTTGCGAAATCCGCCAATCTCAAAAGAAGGGGCATTCGTTTGAGGAAAGGGATATCGGCGAAGGCCTTGGAGACCACGATCACGTCCAGGTCCGACTCTTCATCCGCATCACCTCTGACCCGGGAACCGAAGATGACCACCAACGAGGGCTTGAACACGCGGTCCAGCTTGGGCAGCACCTCTTCCACGAACCGCTCCACCCAACGATCCTGCCTCACAACGTCCCCCATTTCTCGTGGAAGTACTCGAAGATGAGCCCCGCTTTCAGCAGCTTCTCCACGGCTTGGTGGGCCAGAAAAGCGGCGACATCGTAGCCACCGAACCGGAGGTTTTTCTCCGCCATTTCCAGGTCATGTACCGCTTGCCGGTACCATCTACGCGCCGTACCCGTTCTATCCACCGACTGCCTCCATCATGATCTTACCTCACGGGCGGAGGGCACGTTGTAACGAGGATACGGGTTGGGGGATTGGAGTGGGGGAGTTCGGGCCAAGATGTGCGAAGGTCCCGTTTCCCACGAAGATCACATGCAGCCCGAAGGCTTTCAAGGCCGGGAAGATCCTCGCCACCAAAGAGCGGAAGCCACGGGTATCCTGCAGGGCTATGGCATAGACCGCTTCATCATCGCCATAGGCCTCGAACACCTGGAGGAGGGCTTCCCCCAGTGCCCTTCGTCGCATGATCGTGGGGTTTCCTCCCCTTCTTTCCCCCTTCACCTCGATGTAGAGCTTCTGCGGCGAGCGCGGATGTGAAGCCTCGATATCGATCCCCCGACGGCTCCTGTAGCGGACATCCAACAGGCGGAATCCCTCCGCCCGCAACCTCTCCGAAAGCAGTGCCTTTACCTCCCGCTCACGCATGGTCCCCTTCGCCATAGGCGATGTGCCAATCGCGGACGATATAACGGACCACCCCTCTTATCTCTTCGGCCTCGAGCCTTTGGGCCGGGTTGCGGATGCGATGGAGCTTGGGGGAGGTCCTGGCGTTTTCAACGATGTAGAGCCAATAGTCGTCGCCCATCCGGCGGGCCATGAACCACTCGTTGGGGGTGAGGGCGATGGGGCCCGTTCTCGCTTTCGCCTTCACCTCGATGTAGCGCACTGAGCCGTCTGGGGCGGTGGAGACGATGTCGTAGCCACGGTTTTCCGCGGAGACATCCCGGGGCGTCCTCCCTTGGGACCGCTCGTATTCCATGGCGACGCGCATGCCTATCTCCTCCAACTCCGGATCCGGTGGAACGTACTCCCCGCCCGGAGCCGGGATCACCCGGATGATCCCTAACACTTCCGGCATCGAGGGGAGGAGCTTAGTTCCCCGGGATATCTCCTCCTCAAGTTTCCTCTTTCGCTCGAGAAGCTCTTCCTTCTGCCTCATCTCGTTCAAGATGGTGGGCTCCGGGATCTCCTCTCCCATCGCGCGCCGTAGCTCATAGTCCACGAGCTTGGCCTCCGACTCCATTATCAGCCGCTCCAGGGAGCGGAGGCCGTATTTGCGTTTTATCTCGGCCTCGCGTTGGCGCTCGCGCAATAACTCCTCCCGGAACTCTTGAAGAGGTCCGGTCACGAGGAAGTCCATGACCCGATCTAAGTCCGGGAGCTCATCCAAGGGCTCTGTGGATTCGGCGGGACGGAGATCCCAGAGGACCGAGGGGTTTATCGTCCGAGGCTCGCCCCGAGCCGGGACGTAAACCGCGAACATCCGTTTCCCCGCGATCCTTCCCAGGCCGTCCTTGACCTCGGCCGAAAGGAAAACAAGGAAACCGTCCAAAACTCCTCGTGGATCGTTGAAGACAGCGCCACGGCGCGCGTCGCTTCCCGTAAGCTTCAGAATCCGCTATATGATGGCCTCCAAGAGGGGATGGCCCGGACCGACGAACTCGGCTTCCTTCCGCCGCGCCTCCTCCTTGGAAAAGGCGATCTTTCGGTATTCCGGGAACACCTCGCCGTAGCGGTCGCGGAACCCTTTGGGTTGAGCGCGGAGCTCATAAGGCACGTGGGGTACCCGCAGGGTGCCGTCGGCCCGGCGCTCGCAGCGGACGCCGAGGAAGCGGCAGGCCCGCTCGAAGAAGGCCTCGATATATTCCGGCACGAGGCGGTTCTCCCGCGCCTTCCTCATGTCCTCCAAGACCCCTTGGAAGTCGATGTGGCAGACGGCAAGGGCTTCCAACGCCGCTTCACGCACGCGCTTCACCGCGTCCTCACCGGGGATGAGCTCGATCTCGGCCACGATCTCGTCCAAGGTGCGGCGCCCCTGGATCGCTTCCACGATGAGCTCTTTGAGGCTCTTTCCGGGAATGACCTCGCCGATCACGTCGAAGACCCTATCGCTTCCCAGGGCCTCCCTGATGCGGGCCAGCTTCCGGAAGAGGGCTTCCAATACCTTTCCCTCCCGGGTATCCACGGCCACGAGGCTATAGATGTGAACTTCCTTGCGCTGGCCATAACGGTGGATCCTGCCCATGCGCTGTTCGAGGCGGTTCGGGTTCCAGGGGATGTCGTAGTTGACCATGAGAGAGCAGAACTGCAGGTTTATCCCTTCGCCACCGGCTTCCGTCGAGATCATCACCTGGGCGTTATGCCGGAACTCGTGCTCCGCCTGGATGCGGGCGTTGAGGTCCATGCCCCCGTGGATGTACGTGACGTCAAAACCCCATGCTCGGAACCTCTCTACCAGGTACTCCTAAGGTATCGCGGGACTCGGTGAACACCAGGAGCTTCTCGCCGGTCTCCCGGATCCGTTCCTCCTCCATCACCTTGCGGAGCTCGTTGAGTTTGGTCTCGACCTCGGCCCGTTCCGCCTCCTTGGCCAGGCGGAGGAGCTCGTTGAGCAACTCGATCTCGCGCTGCAACTCCTCCCTGGTTTCGGCGGCGGTGAGGCGTTCCAGCATCTCATCTTCGCGTTTCACGCGCTCCCATTCCTCGAGATCTTCCAGGTCTTCCTCGTCGAAAGAGGTCCTTTGGGCGAGCCATTGCCCGAGCTTCAGGAGCTCCTCGAGGCGCTTTTTTCGCCGTTCCAGGGACTTGCGCGCCGCCCGGACGCTGGAGGCGAGGCGCCGCTGCAGTATCAGAAGGGCGAAGGCCACGTTGCGCTTGTCCTTTGCCAGTGCCCTGTTGTAGAACTCCTGGACGTAAGCGGTCACCGCGTTGTAAAGCCTCTTTTCCGGATCGCTCAAGCGATACTTGATGGTCTTCACCACCCGGCCGGGGAAGAGAGGCCTCCCGTAGATGTCCTTCAGGTCCTCCTTCAACCGCCGCAGGAAGACCGGGTTTGTCCCGGCCTGTAAAGCCTCGACGAACACATCCTTGGAGCTGAAGAGGTCCGGCTCGAGAAGCGCGAGGAAAAGGCGGAAGTTCTCGGGATCGCCGCGATGGGGCGTGGCGGTGAGGAAGAGGAGATACCGGCTTGTACGCGATAGGACCTCCCCGAGTCGGTAGCGCTGTGTCTTCTTGGTTTTGTCCCCGTAGCGATAGGCCGCCATCTTGTGGGCCTCGTCCACGATGACCAGGTCCCATCGCACCTCGGCCAGGGTGGCTCGGACCTCGTCGCGTTTGGCGAAGTCCATGGAGGTGATGATCTGGGATTCGCGCTGCCATATGTTCTGACCCCAGGTGGCATCCACGACGGTCCGGTCGACGATGGTGAAGTTTTCCCCGAACCGCTCCTTCATCTCCCGGAGCCACTGGTATTTGAGGTGGCCGGGGACCACGATCAAGGTCCGCTGTACCAGGCCGCGGTATTTAAGCTCCTTGAGGAGGAGGCCGGCCATTATGGTCTTCCCCGCTCCGGGATCGTCCGCCAAGAGGAAGCGGACCTTGGGGTTACGTAGGATGTGGAAATAGACGGCGTCGATCTGGTGGGGAAGAGGATCGATCTGGGAGACGTTAACGGCGAGCAACGGATCGAACTGATAAGCGAGCCTTACGCGTTGGGCTTCCAACGCCAAGAAAGCTGCTTCGGGATTCCCTTTAAAAGAGGGCTCGGTTTCCGCTCGTTTCGTCACACGATCCAGTTCTTCCTCGGAAATCAGGAACTCATAGAATTCGCCCGTCTCCGTCCCTACGGCCTCGATCTTTAGGGTATTCCCGAGCGAGCGTACGCGGATAACACGAATCGGTTCTGGCCAAAGATCTCCTTCCAGAATCTGATCCGTGTCCAACGGCTTCATCTCGAAAAAGGATAGCGGGTCGCGTTATATGGGACAAAAACGCGGTCGTCAAATTCGGAGTTTGCCGAACCCCTACGCTCGCTTAACTCCCGTCTACCTTTTGTCTGCCATGGAATGTGAGACTTCTTCGTTTGTAGGGACCTCG
Organism: Candidatus Bipolaricaulota bacterium; assembly: GCA_027027485.1. Taxonomy (GTDB): domain Bacteria; phylum Bipolaricaulota; class Bipolaricaulia; order Bipolaricaulales; family Bipolaricaulaceae; genus JALVLL01. The sequence goes on from JALVLL010000069.1 coordinate 14,741, forward strand.
ATCGTGTCGGCTTATCCGAGCTCGAGGCGGAGGAGGGGGAAATCCGGGTCGTCCCGCAACACTCGAAACCCGTGGCGGAGGTAAAACTCCACTGGACCGGATGGGTTTTCGGGGTTTCCCCGGCGGGCAAAGGTCTCCACCGCCGCGATCCCCCTTC
>JALVLL010000070.1 GCA_027027485.1 Candidatus Bipolaricaulota bacterium
CTCCACCCGCTCCCGCGCCTCCACCGCCGCCGCCTTGAGGGACCTCGGCTTCCCGATATCCCCCGATGAGGTGGTGACGAGCTCCTACATCGCCGCGCGGTGGCTCTCCGAGCGCACCGGATCCTGCCGCGTCTTCGTGATAGGGGAGGAAGGGCTCTATGAGGAGCTCGAGCTCGCGGGCCACGCGATCGTCCCCCCGAAGGACGCGGAGTGGGTGGTGGCGGGCATGGACCGGAAGCTCACCTACGGGAAGCTCGCCGATGCGTTGCGGGCCCTCCTTTCCGGCGCCCGCTTCCTCGCCACGAACCGCGATGGGACATTCCCCACCCCGGAGGGGCTCCTCCCCGGCGCCGGTGCCGTGGTGGGGGCCATCGAGGGGATGGGGTTTCCCCCGGAGGCCGTGGTGGGAAAGCCCTCGCCCACAGCCTTCGAGACCGCCCTCGAGGTGGCGGGAGCATCCCCGGGGGAAGCCCTCATGATCGGGGACCGCTGGGAGACCGATATCCGCGGGGCCAAAGGGGCCGGCCTCTCCACAGCCCTGGTCCTCTCCGGGGTGACCTCCGGGGAAGACCTCCCCCGGCTCGACCCAGGCCCGGACATCGTGGCGGAGGACATAGGCGATCTGGTCTCACGTCTGGAGGGAACGATACAGTGAGGGCCTCGAGCCTGCGGAGGGGGCGGGATTCGAACCCGCGGAGGGTTCTCGACCCTCAAGGGATTTCAAGTCCCTCGCCTTAGACCGCTCGGCCACCCCTCCGGGGGTGATCTTATGGAAAGCGGAATCCGGACACAAGGGCCTTCAGAACTACCTGAATCCCGCGCCTCCCCTTAACATCGTCCGGCCAAGTCATGGGGAGCTTGATGGCGAACCCCCATCCCATACCATCCTGGAAGTTCAGCTCCGGGGCGGTCGCGATGAAGGGGAACATCTACCTCGTGGGGTTCATGGGGGCGGGGAAATCCACCGTGGGCCGGCTCCTGGCGGAGCGGCTCGGCATGGGTTTCCTGGATACGGACGAGCTCATCGCGGAGCGGGCGGGGCTCTCCATCCCCGAGATCTTCTCCCGCCTCGGCGAGGGTCGGTTCCGGGAATGGGAGCGGGAGGTGGTGGGCGAGGTCTGCTGCCGGCGTGGGCTGGTGGTGGCCCTGGGGGGCGGCGCCCCCATGGACGACCGCAACTGGCGACTGCTCCGGGGAACCGGGGTCACCGTGTACCTACGGGAGACCCCCGAGACCCTCGCCGCTCGGCTGGCCGGGGACGGCTCACGTCCTCTTCTCGCCGGGTACGCCGGGGAGGAGCGGGCCCGGAGGATCGGGGAGCTCCTCGGGTCCCGGGAACATCGGTATCTCGAGGCCCACATCGTGATAGAATGCCGGGGTCGTCCCCCCGAGGAGATCGTGGGGGAGATCGTGGAGAGGCTGCGGGATGTGGACTGTTGAGGTGAGGCTCCCGGCCGAGGCGCGGGGTTACCCGGTGTATATCGGTCGGGGGCTACTGGCGGAGCTCGGCCGGGTCGCCGCGCGACATGGGTTCCCGCGGCGGCTGGCGGTGATCACCGATAGCACGGTGGCGGAGCTCCATGGCCACGCGGCCCTCGCCGCCCTAAGGGAAGCGGGGCACATCCCGGAGCTCCTGGTGATCCCGCCGGGGGAGGGCTCAAAGGATCTCGACACGGTGAGGGCCCTCTACAAC
>JALVLL010000071.1 GCA_027027485.1 Candidatus Bipolaricaulota bacterium
TGCCCCCATCGACCACGACGTGGTGGTGATCCATGACCCTCAACCCCTTCCCACCATCTCCTTCCGCAGGAAACGGGAGCCGTGGATCTGGCGATGCCACATAGACATCTCCTCCCCCAGCGAGAAGGTCTGGGAGCTGCTCGTTCCCTATATCATCCGGTACGACGCGGCGGTGGTATCGGCGGAGGGGTTCATGAGGGAGGGCCTTCCCGAGCACGTGGCCGTCATCCCCCCGGCCATCGACCCCCTCTCCCCGATAAACCGCGAGCTCACGGATGAGGAGATCGAGGGGAAACTGGCCCAATACGGGATCCCCACCGACAAGCCCCTCATCGTCCAGGTCTCCCGGTTCGACAAGTGGAAGGATCCTTTAGGGGTGTTGGAGGTGTTCAAGCGGGTCCGCAAGGAAGCCGATTGCCGGTTGGTGATGTTGGGAAACATGGCCGGGGACGATCCCGAGGGGCCGGAGATCTTCTCCCGGGTCTTGGATACGGCAAAGGAACTTCCGGATGTGCACCTCATAACCGAGACCGATGAGCTCTTGGTCAATGCCCTCCAGCGCCATGCCGCAGTGGTGTTGCAGCTTTCGCTCCGGGAGGGGTTCGGCCTCACGGTATCGGAGGCCCTTTGGAAGGGGACTCCGGTAGTCGGGACCGAGGTGGGGGGAATTCCCTTACAGATCCGCGATGGGGAGAACGGTTTTCTCGTGGCGCCGAGGGACTACAGGGCCGCGGCGGAGCGGGTCCTCCGGATCCTGGGGGATGAGGACCTTCGCCGGAGGATGGGCGAGCGCGGAAGGGAGCATGTCCGTGAAAACTTCCTCGTAACTAGGCTCCTTAAGGACTGGCTCTCCCTGCTTGCGCAGATATCGGGATGAGGGATCTCAGGCACCTGCCAGCACTTGCCATGGCAGGGCGATGATCTTATTCCCCAGCCGTATAACCTCGTCACCGCAATAGATGAGAACCCCCGCGGTGCACGCCGGGTACTCGGAGAGGAGAAGGCGCAGGGTTTTGGTATCGGTGTGGCGGGCAGTCCTCCCGAGCTTTACCTCAAAGGCCAAAAGGGACCTCCCCCATTCCACGACGAAATCCACCTCAGCTCCGGTGACGGTACGCCAGTAAAGGAGTCGCGCTGGCGGGCGTAGGAGGTCCGCGAGCACCTGCAAGTGCAAGAACACGAGGTTTTCAAACGCATGACCGGCTTCCCGGGACTCACGTAACTCCTGCAGCGAGTAATATCCCATAAGGAAGGTGGCCAAGCCGGGATCGGCCCAGTAGAGCTTGGGCGATTTAATGAGGCGTTTAGTCCTGCTCGCCGCATAAGCCGGGAGACGATGGACCAGATACGAGGCCTCCAAGAGGTTTAGGTAACGGTGGACCGTAGGCTGGGACACACCGGCATCCCGGGCGATCTCGGTTTGGTTAAGGAGCTGTCCCGTCCTCAAGGCAGCGAGTTCCATAACAGTGCGGAAATCGTTTAGGGAAGCAACTTGGGACAGATCTCGGAGATCTCGTTCCAAGTAGGTCATGACATAACCCGCCCACCAATCGAGAACCGCCTCCCTGGAAGGAAGCCACATGATGGCAGGCATACATCCGCGCCAGGCTATTTCCAATGGGTCCGGTCCCGGGGGAACCCGGCGCTCACCGGGTATCGTTCCCCGAAGGAGGGTTTGCAAGATATTAGGGG
>JALVLL010000072.1 GCA_027027485.1 Candidatus Bipolaricaulota bacterium
GAGCATTGCGGGACGGGATGTTCGGGGACTGGTCCATCCTCGGGGCGAAGGCGATCCTGGACGGGATCTCCTCGGTGGCCCTGGCGGCGAGCCTCGGCCCCGGGGTTCTTCTTTCGGTTTTCACCCTGCTTTTCTATCAAGGGGGTATCACCCTGGCCGGGAAGGCCTTGGTCGGAAGCGTCGGCGTCATCCCCCAGAGCTCCCCCGAGATGATCGCCTTCTCGGCCGCGGGGGGAGTGGTGATCATCGCCCTGGGCTTCGAGATCCTGGGCTGGAAGAGAGCCTCGGCGGTGGAGCTCCTCCCGGCCCTGGCCCTGGCTCCCCTTTTCTCCTGGCTCCTGCGGCTCGCGGGGATCTGAAGCGTGGCGCTCAGAGCCCTGCTTGAGCGGGAGAGGATCCTGGCGCGGCTTTGGCCCGTGGTGGCGGTGCAGCTCCTCACGGGGGCGGGGTTTTCCCTTTCGTTGCCCTTCCTCTCCCTCTACCTCCACGTGGACCGCGGCGTCCCCATGGCGATCGTGGGGACCATCATGCTCGGATCCGCAGTGGTGGCCGCCGTTGCCCGGGTGGCCGGCGGCGAGATCTCCGACCGGGCGGGGAGGAAGCCGGTGCTCCTCGGGGCGCTTTCCATGCGGATCTTCCTCTTTGGGGGCCTTGCTGCTGCGGTCCATTACGGGCTCCCCATCGCCCTCATCGCGGCCCTCTACTTCGGGGTCAGGTTCTCCGGGGCCCTGGCCATGCCCGCGGTCTCCGCCATGGTGGCGGACCTCACCTCGGAGGGGGAGAGGATGCGGGGGTACGGGATCCTGCGAGTGGGGGCCAACGTGGGCTGGGCCTTGGGGCCGTCGGTGGGAGGGTTCCTGAAGACCGTGCTTCCCTACGGCGCCCTCTTCCTCCTCACCGCCTTCGTCTCCGGGATCTCCCTTGTCATCGCCTGGACCTTCCTGCGGGAGTCGCACCCGGGCCGCTCCGAGGGGCGAGCCGGGGTCCGGGAGATCCTCCTGACCCTGACCGACCCCCGCTTCCGGGATTTCGTCTTGACCTCGCTTCTAGTTCTCCTTGTGGCGGGGCAGCTTATCTCGACCCTTTCCGTTTTCGTGGTGAATAGACTCGGCTTCTCCCCCGCGCATTTCGGCGGCATGCTCACCCTGAACGGGCTTTTGGTGGCGGCGCTCCAGTACCCCCTGGCCCGGTGGGCGGAAAGGTTCCAGCGGAGGTCGGTCCTGGCGTTGGGCTCTTTCCTGTATGCCGCCGGGTACCTGGCCATGGGATGGACGCGGAGCTTCGCGGGGCTTTTGGGAGCGGTGGGGGTGGCCACGTTGGGGGAGATCCTCTTCATACCCGCGGCCCAAGTGGTGGTGGCTTGGCTCGCTTCCCCGGAGCGACGCGGCCGTTACATGGGGCTCTGGGGGTTGGCGGAGTCCTTCGGCTGGTCCGCGGGGCCTCTGGTGGGCGGGGTCCTTCTGGATCTTTTCCCCCGCGATCCGCGGCCGGTGTGGGGGATCATCGCTTCCATGGGGTTCACCGCGGCGGCGGTGTTCCTGAGGGCTCCCTGGCTCAGGGAAGGGCGGAGCGGCCGAGCTCCCTCCCCGAGGCCGTAACCCGGAGGTACCCGGGCCTTATGGCGTCCGGCTCCTCGCCGTCCGGAACCGATAACAAAAGCCCCTCGTGATCCACGGAGACGATCCTCCCGATCCCCCGGAACCTTCCCCCCGAATAGCACCCGATGAGCCTGTCGGCGAGGTAGCTTTGGGGAATGAGGTAAAGCTCGTCCAACCCCCAGAAGGCACGCACTGCGCCCACCGAGATGGGCTTCCCCTCGATCACCGCCACCACCTCTCCCCCGAGCCTGCGGGCGAAATAGACATCGCAGCCGAGCATCTTGGAGAGGGTCCCCGGATCCAGGATCTCCCCCACCCCGAGAACGGTTCCCTTCCAAGGGATCCTCTCCCAGGGTACCTTCAGCTCGCGGCAGCGGGCGAAGGCGGAACGGAAATTAGCTTCCCGGGTTTCGGCGCGCTCCTCCCGTGACTTCTGCCTCACCCCCGAGATAGAGGCCACCACCACCTCGCGTTCACAGGAGATCCTGAGGAGCTCGAGTTCCTCCTTCCTGGGGAGGAACACCACGAGGTCCGGCTCCAGGGCCTCGATCAGGGCGAGCTTATACGCCCTCCCTGCCTGCCCCGAGATGAAGCCGTCGGTGTCCACCACCAAGGGGCGGCGGGCGGCCCGGCACATCCTCCTCGTCCCCGAGAGGGCGATGACCAAGTGTCCCCGGGGGGTGGTATCGCCCACGAAGTAGCCGTCCCTCATTCCTTCCTCGTAGGTCCCCAGGGTGATGACGGTGGGGGGACCGATGGCCGATTGCCCGAGGTCCGCGTCCACCACCTCCCCGCCGAGGATGCGGTGGAGCTCCCGGGCCAGGGTGGTCTTCCCCACGTCCACTCCTCCCACGAGGACCACGCACCCCTCCGGGGGGACTCTTTCGGCGATCCTTTTGGCCACTTCCTCCGCGGGGCCCCGGAAGTCGTGTCTCATGGCGGGAAGAAGGGGATGCCCCCTTCCGCCCCGGGGGAGGTGAGGCGTGCGGCGGGATAGGTGGGCAAAAAGGCCGGGACGGAAGGGGGATGCATTGAAATTATACCGCCCACCACGCTCCCACCCAACTCAGCCCTCACCCAAGACATCCCGCATGAGCTCCAGCGAACCCCTGATTCCATCCGAATACATCAGCTCCAACACCCAGACCTCGGCCCCTTTGAGCATCCCGAGGAGCTCCCTCACCGGGATATCCCCGGCCCCCAGAGGGAGGTGCTCGTCCCTCTCACCGTGGTTGTCGCTGGCGTGGACCACGGCGATCCTGGGGGAAATCCCGGGGACGAGTTCCATCGCCTTTTCCCCATGGGAGATCCAGGTGTGGCCCAGGTCCAAGGTGCCGGGCATATCGAGCTCCTCGAGCCACTTCCCCCATTCCGAGAGATCCCAGAGGTAGAGGAAGGGGGATTTGGGGTCGTTTTCGAGACAGAGCTTTATCCCGGCATCCTCGGCGCGGCGCCTGAGGCGCAGAAGGGCCTCCTTGGCGTCGTCGAAGGGGATCTCACCGGGGATGCCGCTGGAGCGGTACCCGAGATGCACCGTGATGTGGGTGGCCCCGAGCCGAGCCGCGAGCGCGATGGTCCTTGCGAGCTCCGCCTCGGCGAACCTCCGGACATCGGGATGCCTGGAGATGAGGTTCACATCGCCGGTGGGGGCGTGGAGCGAGAGGGAAAGCTCCTTCGCCGCGGAGGCGACTTCCTTAAGGAGGCTCGGCGGCCAGGCCCGGGGATGCCAAGGGGGCTCACACAGTATCTCCACTCCCTGGAACCCCGCCTCCCGGGCGGCGGAAAGCGCCTCCCTGGGGGAGCTCGGGTGAAGGTGCAAACTGGAAAGGACGATCCTCGTCATAACCCCTCCTTGCGGCCGATTATACGATAGCCCCGCATAAACCTTTTCCGGCAGAGGGCAAGCCTATTCAGAGAAGTTCGGCCAACGAACGGGGATTCCTCAAGGAAGCCCCACTTCACAGCTCAAAGCCCAGCGTGTTTCCGCGCTCCTGAAGAAGCGAACAGATGGGTCGATGGCTAAGGGATATAAGACCGGCAACACGTCGGTGCCAAATCTTCCCAGCTCAATTGGTCTGGATCGGTTGCTTTGATCTCGGGGATTTCGTTATACATCTCTATCTTTCCCCTTGCGCACACGGTTTTTCCCTCCAGCGTGCGTTCCCAACCTACGCCAAATCTCAGATCAAAGCTGGGAACGTAATCGTTCCAAATTACAATTGTGAAGCGCGGGGTCCTGGGGTAGGGGTTTCCCAAGTTGATGAAAATGTGGCCCTTTCGGGTCCTCCTCGCACTTTTGACCGGACCACAAACCCAAAGTACCTTCCCCAAGTAATCCCCGGGCTCCCTCGCTATCCCTTCCCATCCGATACATCGACAAGGCAAGCACCACCTGTCGGCTTCCTGAAAACACTCATCGTATCTGTTTGTGCCCTCGAACAGCCCCGGAGGATATGCGGGTATGACCTGGGTCATTATCAAGATCGCATTGACCATGAGGTGGCCGTTAGGGTCGAGGTATACATAGGCCAATAGGCGGCGGTAATCATCGAAAAGCCTCTCATCCACCTCCAGGAACACGCGTTTGTCCATGACCAGCAGACGGTTCAATTGCGTAGCCAAAAGTCCTGAGCCCGAATCCTTTTCCGGAGCGTCTACCCCGATGTACCGGACCTTGACCATCATCCCTGCCTTCAGTTGGTCGGCTAAAGACTCGGGAACCTGTAGCAACTCGACCTCGATGGTGTCGCCGTCGATGACGCGCACGACCCGGGCCTCGATCTCGGGGGGTGGATACGGGGGCAACGGAAAGGCCACAAAAGGTGATAACACCACAAGGGATATCAGAAAAAGAACTTGTCGCATCATTTATCCCTCCTTGCGAATCCGCAACGGGATATCTCCCTCAATGCCTCCTGCGCGAAAGGAGGGCCGAGGCGAAGACCGCTGCGGAGAGGAGGACGATGGTGGGGCCGGTGGGGGTATCGAGGTAGTAAGAGACGATGAGCCCGCCGATCGCCTCGCCTACCCCCAGGGCCGCCGAGAGGGACAGGAGCTTGTGGAAGTCCCTCACGAACTGGACCGCCGTCGCCGCGGGGGTTACGAGCAGGGCCGCCACGAGCACGGCCCCCACCACCCGCAGCGAGAGCACCACGGTGAGGGCGATCAGGGAAAGCAACACCCCCTGGAGGATGCCCACGGGGAAGCCCTGCACCTCGGCCGCGCCGGGGTCGAAGGAGATAAGGAGGAACTCCTTGTAGAAGAGGGCGATGGAGATGAAGATCGCGGCCGCAAGCCCGAAGCTCATGAAAAGCTCGAAGCCTCCCACGGCGAGGATGTTCCCAAAGAGGAACCCAAATAGATTGGCGCGGTATCCCGGAACGAAGCTCAAGAGGAAGATCCCCAGGGCCATGGCGGCGGCGAAGAGGATCCCCACGGCCACGTCCTCCTTCAGCCTCCCCCGCCGCGCGGTATAGGCGATTCCCCAGGCCACAAGGAGCGAGAAGGCCAACGCCCCCCAAAGGGGGTTTATGCCCAAGAGCACGGCCACGGCCACCCCGCCGAAGGCGGCATGGGCGATCCCCGCGCCGATGAAGGAGAACCCCCGGAGCACCACATACACCCCCAC
>JALVLL010000073.1 GCA_027027485.1 Candidatus Bipolaricaulota bacterium
CCGTGGGGCCGTGCATGGTGGGGGCGGAGGGGGCGTGTGCCATCTGGTACAAGTACGGGGAGCGCCCAAGGCTCTAAGGGATGCCCGTGAGGAAACCTCTATCCGAAGATCGGATCGTATCTCTGCATGGGGCCGGCGGCGAGCTCATGAACCGCCTGATCACAGAGCTCCTGGAGCTCTTTCCCCTACGGTCGGCGGGAGGGGTGGGGCTCGACGCGCTGGACGATGGGGCCTCTGTGGACCTCCCGGAGGAAGGGAAGCTTGTGATCACCACCGATTCCCATGTGGTGAAGCCCCTTTTCTTCCCCGGAGGCGACATCGGGAGGCTGGCCGCCTGCGGCACCTTGAACGACCTCGCGGTGATGGGCGCAAGCCCCGTCGCCATGTCCCTCGGCCTCATAGTGGAGGAGGGATTCGCGATCTCCGAGCTCAAGAAGATCCTCTCCTCCCTGGCGGGCGTCTTGGCGGAGACGGGAGTGGCGCTGGTCACCGGGGATACCAAGGTGATGGGAAAAGGCGAACTTGACGGCCTCGTCCTGAACACCACCGGCGTGGGTGTCGCGAGGACGGTCATCCGGGACGCAGGGCTGCGCCCCGGTGACAAGATCATCGTCACGGGAACGGTGGGGGACCACGGGATGGCGATCCTGGCGGCGCGGGAGGGGCTCCCGGTGGAGGGGGAGATAAGGAGCGACGTGGCCCCGATCTGGCCGCTGGTGGAGCGGGCCCTCTCGATCGGGGGGATCACGGCCATGAAGGACCCCACCCGCGGGGGGCTCGCAGCGGCCCTGAACGAGATGGCCCGGAAGTCAAACGTGGGGATCGTGATCCGGGAGAGCGAGATCCCAGTGAGGGAAGAGGTGAGGGCCCTGGCGGAGATGCTCGGGATAAGCCCCTATGCCCTCGCCTGTGAGGGCAAGGCCCTGATGGGGGTTTCCCCCGGAAAGGCCGAGGAGGTCCTCCGGGCCATAAGGGAGCATCCCCTCGGGAGGGAGGCCCGGGTGATCGGGGAGGCGATACCCGAGCACCGGGGGAAGGTGATCTTGGAGACCCGGGTTGGGGGCAGGAGATACCTGGAGATGCCCCTGGGGGATCCCATGCCCCGGATCTGCTAACCCCTCCAGAGCCGAGCCTCGACGGTGAGGCCGTCTTCGGCGGCCATCACTTGGATCCCGAGATCCTCAGAGAGCTTTAACGCGAGCTCCCGGGGTTTCGCCCGGAGCATAGTCATCCCGAAATGGGTGAGCACCGCGAGCTTGGGCCTGACCTCCTTTATGAATTCCCCCGCCTCCGGGAGGGAGAGGTGATCGATCCCCGGCGTGGGCTTCAGCCTCACCACGTTCAGTACCAGAAGATCGCAGCCGGCGTAGCGCCCGGGGAGCTCGGGGGCGAACTTCGTGTCGACCACGAACCCCAGCCTCCCCTCGGGGGAATCGAGGATCACCCCATAGGTCTCGGCATCGCCGTGGAGGTGCCGTACCGGAGTGATCCGGATATCGCCCACCCCGAACTCCCTCCCCTCCTCCAGGACCTCGATCCTCTCGGGGTATTTGCGCACATATTTGAGGACCACCGGATCCTCACCCTCCAGGCAATCCCGGGGAGCGAGCAAAACCCCCTTCCTTCCCCCCTGCCCGAGATCCGCCATGACCTCCAACATCACGTTCACATCGGTGGAGTGGTCGAGGTGCCTGTGGGTGAGGATGATCCCGTGTAGCTTTTCCGGGTCGAGCGGGGGGCGGGATTTCCGGCACCGAAGGAGGGTCCCCGGGCCGGGGTCAAGAAGGAGCTTCGTCCCGGAAAGCTCTATCCAGGTCCCGGCGGAATATCGGAGCTGCTTTGCTACCACGTACCGGGCGCCAGCGGTGCCCAGGAACTTCACGAACCCCATAGCCGGCACATTTTAAAGGCCGATATGGCGACAAAAAGGGCCCCGGATACACCCCGGGGCCCTTTTACAGCCGCTACGCCCTCGTTTTTACTCGGCCTCGACCACCCGGAACGCCAGGCCGTAGACCCGGAAGCGGCTCAACGAGATCCAGAGCTGGTAACTGCCCGGGGACAGCGAGCTCGTATCCACCTTTACCAGCCAGACGCCCACCTCGTCGAGCTTCTCCACCTTAAAGGCCTTGTACCGCTCCCAGGACCACTTCGCCTCGTCCTCCTGCCACGATACCAACACCACGTATGGCTCGACGGTCACATCGGCGGGGATCCTGACCTCCAGGGTCCTCCCCGCGATCACCGTGACCGGCTCGCGGGTGATGGGCGAGAAGAGCCACAGGTCCTCGTTGGCCATCTTGGGGGTGCCGACTATGAAGTTGCCGGCGACATCGGTTCCGTTGACCACGATATCCGCGTTGGCGGCCCAGTTATCCGGGGTGTCGGGTCCGGCCGGGTCTATCCGCTCCATGGTGGAGAACGGGAACGACCCTTGGAGGCTGTAGCCACAATACCAGCCGGGGATATCCGGGGCGGCGTTGGCGGTATCCACCACTTCGCCCTTCGGGTCCACGAGCTCCATGACCGCTCCTGTGTCGGGCAGGTCCTGATCGTAGGGTGGCTCGGTATCGTAGGTCATATCGGCCTTGCCCGGAGCGGGGATATCCGCCACGGCATCGGGGCTCATCCTCTCGATGAGGAAGTACTCGCCGGGCCTGACGACGCCAACGAGCGGGACCTCCACCCACGGAGCCGTGGGATCCCGCTTGGCCCGCCAGCGGAGGACCCAGCCCGTGAGATCGATGGGGTTCGAGGTGAGGTTGAAGAGCTCGATCCACTCGTGATCCGGGTTCGCCGGGGTCCCTCCCCAGGCCACCTCGGTGATGGCCAACGGCCTGACCGGCGTCACCCCCACGCCGCCTACCGGACCGGCCTTCTCCTCCACCACCACGGTGATGGTGCCCATGTCGAACTCATCGAAGGGGTCCCAGACCGTGAAGCGGAACGTGTCGGTTCCCACGAACCCCGGGCGCGGCGTGTAGACGAGCTCCACGTAGGCCCGGTTGGGTTCGACGTAGACTACCGCCGAGAGGTCGCCGGAGACCATCCCGTTGTCCGGGGCTCCCGCCACCGCGAACCTCAAGGGGTGGAGCTCCGGCCGGCCGAAGAACAGATCGCGGTCGCTGGCATACAGCCTCACGCGCACCGGTGTGCCCTCGGTGGTGGTGTAAGTCCGGTTCTCGGCCTCGGGAGGCGTGTTCTCCCAGGGGGTGGAATGGGAGGCCTCGATGGGCCCCACCACCGTGCCGCAAGGCCCCTTCGCCACCGCCTCGGCGGTGTTCACGATGGAGCTGGAAACGTCCTCCGGCCTGACCTCGTACTCCACCGCGAAGGTCCGCGAGCTACCGGGCTGGAGCTCCGCGATGGTCGCCTCGAAGTCTAGCTGCCGGTCCACCACCGCGACATCCCTCAGGGGGACGTTCCCGGTGTTCGTCACCGTGATCTCGTAAGTGATGACATCGCCGGGCTCCGGCCGCTCCGTAGCCGAGGAGGTCTTGGTGAGCTCCATGGAAGCGTTGAAATAGGTCTTCACTTCGGCACGGGCCTGGGCACTGACCCGCTCCCCACGGCATGGGGCCGCACCTTCGGCCGACACGGTATTCACCACCGGGGTACAGAGGTCCGCCTCGGTGACGGCATAAGCGGTGATCCATTCGGAGGTCTCCCCCACGTCGAGCTCGTCCACGTGGGTGGAAAAGCCCGTCAGGGTATCGGACACCTGGATATCGGCGATGGGAACGTCGCCACGGTTGCGCAGTATCACGGTATAGGTGATGACGTCCCCCAGGGTCGCCCGGCCGATGTCCGGGACGAGCTCCAGCTCCAGGCCCGCCGTGTAGACCAGCTCGGTGACCTCGGAGTCGGAGTTGTTGCCGGGGTTGGGATCCTCGGTGGCCGCGGACACCCTGGCCTCGCTCCCGAACCGACAGCCGCATTCCAATAAAGCGGTGGCCTCGATGGAGACCACGACGGTCTCGCCCGCCGGGATCCTGGCCAAGCGGTGGTCCCCATCCCAGTTGCCCTGGGGCGTTCCGTTTACGGAATAGGCGGCATCCGTGAGACAGGGAACGAGCGGATCCGTGATGACGACATCCACCGCGTCGCTGGGCCCCGCGTTGGTTACGGTAATGGTGTAGGTCAGTGTGGAATTGACGTGCACCGGATCAGGATTATCGGACTTATCCAGTGCCAAATCGGCCAGGGCCTCAACCTGGGTGGACACGGTCACCTCGTTGTCGTCCGGGTCGGGATCGTCGGTGTCGGAACCCACTTCCACCGTGTTCTCCACCGTAGCCCCCTCAGGGGCGGCGGGATCCACCGTGCCCACGATGGTGATGCTCACCGATTCCCCGGCTGCGATCACGGGGAAGTCCCATCGGTTGTTGCCCGTGCTGGGAGCCGGGCTAGCGCTCTCAAAGTGGAACCAGGGATCGTAGGCCTCGGTGACCACCACGTTCCGGGCTTCCGAGGGCCCACGGTTGACCACGGTGATCGTGTAGGTGAGCTCGGTCCCCGCCACCACCGGATCGGGGGAGTCGGCTTTCTCAACGGAGAGATTGGCTTCGATCACCAGGGAATGGGAATCCTGCGCGGTTATAGTATCCCCGTCCACATCGATCGCACTCGCCACGGCCGTGTTTACAAGCGGCGTGGGATCATCGGGCTGCACGGTATAGGTGGCGACGAACACCCAGGTCTCACCGCCTTCGAGCAGGTTGTCTCCGTCGTCCCCGCTCTCATAGCTAGCCTCACCGGCCAGATCGTCCACAACCCTTACATCATGGAGAGGGCTGCCATCGCCCAACGAGAGATCGTTGATGACGCGGAAGCGGTAGACCACCGTTTCGCCCACGCTGGCGTGGTCCGGCCCCTCCTTCACCACGGAGAGCGCGGGGGTGTCGTCAACACAGAAGACTTCCACCGTCACCTGCGCCGTCGCCTCGTACTCCCCATCGGTGATGGTGTACTCGAACGTATCGGTCCCGCAGAAGTCGGCGTCCGGCGTGTAGGTGATCGTCCCGTCCAGGTTCACCTGCGCCGTCCCGTTCGCCGGATCCGTGACGCTCACGATGGAAAGATCGTCCCCGTCGATGTCGTAGTCGTTGGCCACCACGTCCGTGGTCACCGGCGTGTCCTCGTCGGTGACCTCGCTGTCGTCCACCGCCACCGGCGGGTCGTTCACCGGCCTGA
>JALVLL010000074.1 GCA_027027485.1 Candidatus Bipolaricaulota bacterium
GCCATAAAGGCGTGGGGGGTGGAGCCGGTTCTCCGCACCGGGGGTCGGGCTCCCGTTGCGCGGAGGGTGGCCGAGGCCTTGGGCATCCGCGAGGTACACGCCGAACTCCTTCCGGAGGAAAAGCTCTCCTTCGTGGAGGAGTTGAGGAGGCGCGGCGGGGTGGCGTTCACCGGGGATGGGATAAATGATGCTCCTGCCCTCGCGGCCGCGGACGTGGGAATCGCCATGGGCGCCATCGGGACCGATGCCGCCATCGAGGCCGGGGACGTGGCGTTGATGCGCGACGACCTCCGGGATGTCCCCCGGCTGATCTCCCTGGGGCGTCTGACTCTTCGGGTGATCCGGTGGAACATCGGGATCGCCCTGGCGCTGAAGCTCGCCGTGGCCGGGTTCGCCTTCGCCGGCTTCGCTTCCCTGGCCCTGGCGGTCCTCATCGGTGATGTGGGAGGGACGCTGGTCGTTACCGGGAACGCCTTGCGCCTCCAACGGGGGACACGGAGCCCGGAGAGTAGCGGACTGTAAGCTATCGGAAGTATTTCCCCCAGGATCTTCATGCCTTCTCCATCGGCGTTCCATCCCGTGTCGCGAACATCTCTGATTGTAACCATTTGAAACCATCCGCAGATGAGGGGGGAGATCCATGGAGAGGAGGCTGGTGGTCGTTATCGGTATCTTCTCGTTGGCGGTGGAGATCTCATTGGGGGAGGGACTGATGCGTCTCTTCAAGAGGAAACAGGGGAGAGCAGCGAGCCTTTCCGTAGGAGAAGAGGCCCTCGGGCTGCACCCCCTGGAGGTGGACCGCGATAAAGCCGGCCCAAAGGGGGCAGCCGGGAGGCGGGAACGCCTCCTCGGCGAGGGCGAGGTAGCCATAGCTGAGGTATTTCAAAAGGCCTTCGATAAAATTGGAGGAATAAACTCATAAAATTTTGTAAATTCACATTTTTTCCATATCTGCCGCACAACTTCTACATAATATCGTGCAAAACTCGAGATAGGGGTCAACCCGTTTCTTTGGATAGATCAAGGGAGGTGGTCGAAACGGTGAAAGAGTTTTGGGCCATCACGGGATGGATATGGCACCCCTTACGGCATCCCCATATCCTGATCGAGCGTCCAAGCATTCGACGATTGGTGCTACTCCATCCAGTTGACCCCGTTCCACTTTCGAATCGCCCCCTGTCGTCGAGACAGGGGAGGTAGGTGAAGAGGCTGAGGTGATCGGATGACCAAGCGTGGAAAGCGAAGCAGGAAGGGGAGGGTAAAGGTGACCAAATGGATAGTGCTCCTTGGGGTCGGGATGCTGGCCTTGTTCGCCGGATTCCTCCTCGTGCCCAAGGAAAAGGGCCCGGCTGAGGCCGGGGAGATCTCCCTGGCGGAGCTGGAGAGGGAGCTCATACCGCCCGCCGGGAAGGAAACCGCATACGGCATACCCCTTTCCTGGGATAACGTGCAGAAATTCGCCGATTGGTACTACGAGATCGAGCTTTCCACGGGTGAGAAACAAGTGCTCCGGCGAGCCCTGGGGGAGATCCCGACCCCCTGCTGTGACGACACGCGGCTCACGCGATGCTGTTGCGAACGCTCGGGGCTCATCTGCAACCTCGTGCGCAGCGCCCGGGGCCTCGCGGCCTGGCTCATCCGTGAGAAGGGCTTTGGTGAGGATGAGACCAGGGAAGCGGTCCTCGAGTGGGTGAAGTTCGCCCATCGGGGGTATTTCCTGGCCCTCGCCTTGAGGGAGCGCGGTTTGGACCCGGGAAAGTACGGCCTCACCACCCGAGGGGCCTGCTATCGGGGGTTATGCGAGCTCCCCATGCGTAAGGGAGGCTGTGGCGGTATGGGGGAATATGTGAAGCTTTGATCATTATCGCTTTCCCTTGACCTGCGCGCCGGGGATCTGTTCCCCGGCGTTTTCTTCCACGAAAAATCCATCCCGGTTCCTTTAAAACTGCATCGGAAACCACTAAATTTGAAAAGATTCTAAAAATCAAAGGAGAAAACATGGCCAACTACAGCTACAGGAAAAACGTGGGCCTCCCGTTCGCGGAGGCGGTGGAAAGGGTAAAGGAGTCCCTGGCCAGGGAAGAGTTCGGGATCCAGGCGGAGATCGATCTCGCCCGGGCCATGAGGGAGAAGCTCGGGGGCGAGTTCGATGACTATCTCATCCTCGGGGCCTGCAATCCCCAGCTCGCCCGCCGGGCCCACGCCGCCGAGACGGAGGTGGGGCTCCTCCTTCCCTGCCACGTGATCGTTTACCGCAACGGGGACACCGTGAACGTGGCCGTGGCCCGTCCCACCGCGGTCCTGGGGATCGCGGGGAATCCCGAACTCATGCGGGTGGCCCAGGAGGCCGAAACCAGGCTCATCCGGGCCCTCGAGTCCATCTGAGGGGGTAAGGGATGCCGTGGGGAGAGGGAATGGGAATTGGCTGGATGGTGCTTTTCGCCCTCCTTGGTCTCCTCATCTTCGGGGCCGTGATCTACGTGGCGGTACGCTTGGCCATCGGGGGAAGGCGCTGGAGTGACCATCACCACACCGGAAGCGGCGGACATTGCTGTTAGGGGTCCCTCGTGAACATCGATCTCGCCTGCGGAGTACGGGACCGGAGCTGAAGCAGGTGGAGGGCCCGGATCGGCTGGGGATTATGAAGCCGATCGTGGCTCTTGCCCGAGGAGGTAAACAACGATGTCTGAGCAAATAGAGCGGCCGGTGGGAGCGTTCGTGCTCTCGCTCCTTGCCGGGATCTGGATGGTGGGGGTAAGTCTCATGATGTATCACTGGGCCGGCCCCACATCCTGGACCTGGGGCCACGGGATGATGGGCGGCTACTTCGGTTGGGCCCGCTTCCCCTGGCTTGGACTGGTCTTCGGGATCGTAGTCCTTTTGGGAGCGGTGGTGCTTTACGCCCGCCCCGAAAGGGCGCACGTCTGGGGAATCGCCATCTTAGTGGCATCGGCGGTGAACCTGCTTTTCGGGATGGGGGGTATCCTCGCGAGCCTCTTGGGCGTCGCCGGAGGGGCGCTCGCCATCGCGTGGCGTCCCCTGGAAAAGAGGGGTGACGGCGGATGAGGGTAAGGGATCCGGTGTGCGGGATGGAGCTCGAGCCGGAGGCGGCCGCCGAGACCCGGGAGTTCAAAGGCAAGACCTTCTATTTCTGCTCGGCCTCCTGTGCGGACAAGTTCGACGAAGACCCGGACAAATACGCCGGGGCCGCCCCCGACAGAGACAACGCCGGCCATGGGGAACACGCTGGCCACGAGGGGCACGGAGACATGACCCACGCCGAGCACAAGGGGCATGCCGAGCACAAAGGCCACAAGGGCCATGACCACCACGCCCACCACGCCCAGATGGTGGCCGACTTCCGCCGCCGGTTCTGGGTCTCTTTGGGCCTCACCGTCCCCATCCTCCTTTTGTCTCCCCTGATCCAGCGGCTCCTCGGCCTCCCCAAGGCATTGGCCTTCCCGGGTGCCGAATACCTCCAGTTGGTGCTCGCCTCGGCTGTCTACACCTATGGCGGCTGGCCGTTCCTCAAGGGGATGTGGGACGAGCTCCGAAGGAAGCAGCCGGGGATGATGACCCTGATCGCCCTGGCCATCTCGGTGGCCTACGCCTACTCCGCCGCGGTGGTGCTGGGCTTGAGGGGACAGGTCTTCTTCTGGGAGCTGGCGACGCTTATCGATGTGATGCTCCTGGGCCACTGGATCGAGATGCGCTCGGTCCTCGGGGCCTCGAAGGCCCTGGAGGAGCTCGCCCGCCTCATGCCCTCCACCGCCCATCTCATAAAGGATGGCACCGTGGAAGACGTTCCCATCGAGGTCCTCAAGCCCGGCGATCGGGTACTGGTGAAGCCGGGGGAGAAGATCCCGGTGGACGGCGTCGTGATCGAAGGGCGCACCACGGTGAACGAGTCCATGCTTACCGGGGAGTCCCGGCCGGTGGAGAAAGGGAAGGGCGATGAGGTGATCGGTGGGGCGATCAATGGTGAGTCGGCCATCACCGTGGAGGTGAGGAGAACCGGGGACGAGACTTATCTCGCGCAGGTGATCGACCTCGTGCGCAAGGCCCAGGAGGCCCGGTCCAAGACCCAGGACCTCGCCAACCGGGCGGCCCTGTGGCTGACGCTCATCGCCATCGGCGGCGGGACGGCCACGCTCCTTGGGTGGCTTTCCGCCGGGAAGGATTTCAACTTCGCTCTCACTCGAATGGTCACGGTGATGGTAATCACCTGCCCCCACGCGCTGGGCCTGGCGATCCCGCTCGTGGTCTCGGTCTCCACCGCCATCGCCGCCCGGCGGGGTTTTCTGATCAGGGACCGGACGGCATTCGAGCGTGCCAGAGGTCTTCAGGCGGTGGTGTTCGATAAGACCGGCACCCTCACCCTGGGCCAGTTCGGGGTCACCGATGTGGTGTCCCTTTCCGATCTTCCCGAAGAGGAGGTGCTTAAGCTCGCCGCGGCGGTGGAATCGCGCTCCGAGCACCCGATAGCCGCGGGGATCGTGGCCGCCGCCAAGGACAAGGGGATCGCGATCCCGGAGGCCCAGGACGTGAAGGCCATCCCCGGCCGGGGTGTCGAGGGAGAGCTGGACGGAAAACCGATCATGGTGGTGAGTCCGAGCTATCTGGCCGAGCAGGGACACGACCCCGATGATCCCCGCGTCAAGGAACTCGCCGCCCAAGGGAAGACGGTGGTTTATCTCCTGATCCACGGGGAGCCCGTGGGGGCCATCGCCCTGGCGGACATGATCCGGCCCGAGTCCCGGGAGGCTGTGGAACGGCTTAAATCCATGGGGATCCAGGTCCTCATGCTCACCGGCGACGCCGAGGAGGTGGCCAAATGGGTGGCCGAGGAGCTGGGCCTCGACGACTACTTCGCCCAGGTCCTCCCCCACGAGAAGGCCGAAATCATCAAGAAGGTAAAGGAAAAGGGCCTCACCGTGGCCATGGTGGGGGACGGGGTGAACGACGCCCCTGCCCTGGTGGAAGCCGATGTGGGCATCGCCATCGGCGCCGGGACCGATGTGGCCCTCGAGTCGGCGGACATCATCCTGGTGAAGAACGATCCCCGGGACGTGGCAGCGGTGATCGGACTCGCCCGGGCCACCTACGGGAAGATGGTACAGAACCTGGGCTGGGCCACGGGCTACAACGCCTTCGCCATCCCCATGGCCGCCGGGGCCCTCTATCCGG
>JALVLL010000075.1 GCA_027027485.1 Candidatus Bipolaricaulota bacterium
GCTTTTACCTCTCCCTGAGGGAGCTCCCCGTGGCGGCGGCCATCGTCATCGTCTATTCCCATCCCGTGCTCGTGGTGATCCTGGCCAGGATCTTCCTGGGGGAACCCATAGGGGGATCGGAGATCCTGGGGCTCGCGGCGGCGTTGCTCGGGGTCTTCTTGGTCTCCGGGGGATATAAGCTCGACTGGACCTCCTTCCCCTGGAGGGGGGTGGCCTTGGCCCTCCTGACTTCGGTTTCCCTGGCGGTGTACAGCGTCCTCGGGAAGAAGCTCGTGGTGAGGGTATCACCCTGGGAGCTCCTCTTTTGGGCCCTCTGTGTGGGGACACCGGTGTTACACGGGGTGAACCTCGCCGCAGGGGGAGGGATCCCGGCGATTCCCCCGTTGGGGTGGGCTCTCATCCTCTGTCTCGGGCTCTTCCCCACCCTGGCGAGCTACGGGCTCTTCCTCGTCGCCCTGAGGTACATGAGGGCCGGCCACGCCTCCCTGGCCGCGGTGGCCGAGCCGGTGCTCGCCGCGGTGTGGGCCGCGTTGTTCCTGGGGGAAGGGCTCGAATCTCCTCAGATTATCGGCGCGGTCCTTGTCCTCGGAGCGTCCGTTATGGTGCTCTTGCGGCGTTTGCGACATTCTATCCAGGGATGCTAGAATGGAAGCGAAGGAGGGGGAGGACCATGGGCGACAGGGTGGCTGCGCGCGAGGTAAGGGCCCCGCGGGGAACGAAGCTGAACTGCAAGGGGTGGCTCCAGGAGGCCGCCCTCAGGATGCTCATGAACAACCTCGACCCCGAGGTGGCAGGGGACCCCGCCAACCTCATCGTCTACGGAGGGACCGGGAAGGCCGCCCGGAGCTGGGAGGACTTCGACCTCATAGTCAAATGCCTCAAGGACCTCGAGAACGATGAGACCCTGCTTGTGCAATCGGGGAGGGCAGTGGGCATCTTCGAGACTCACGAGGATGCCCCTCGGGTCCTCATCGTGAACGCCATGTTGGTTCCGGAGTGGGCCACCTGGGAGAAGTTCCGGGAGCTTGAGCGGCTGGGCCTCACCATGTACGGGCAGATGACGGCGGGCTCCTGGATCTACATCGGGACCCAGGGGATCCTGCAGGGGACCTACGAGACGTTGGCCGAGTGCGCCCGCCAGCACTTCGACGGGACCCTGCGGGGGAAGCTCGTCCTCACCGCCGGGCTCGGGGAGATGGGCGGGGCACAGCCCCTGGCCATCACCATGAACGAGGGCGTGGGGATCATCGTGGAGATAAACCCCGAGAAGATCCAGCGCCGGCTCAAGCTCGCCCAGCTCGACACCTGGACCGATTCCCTGGACGAGGCCCTGGAGATCGCCCTGGAGCACAAAAAGAAAGGCGAGCCCATCTCCATCGGGCTTTTGGGTAACGCCGCCGACATCTACCCCGAGTTCCTCCGGCGGGGGATCATCCCCGATGTGGTCACCGACCAGACCGCGGCCCACGACGAGCTCAACGGGTATGTCCCCGGCGGGATGACCTATGAAGAGGCCCTCAAGCTCAGGAAGGAAAATCCCGAGAAATACATCGAGCTCTCATACCAGTCCATGGTGCGGCACGTGAAGGCCATGGCGGAAATGAAGGAAGCCGGGGCCGTCGTGTTCGACTACGGGAACGCCATCCGGGCCCAGGCCGAGAAGGGCGGACTCTCCCACGAGGTCGCCTTCTCCTTCCCCGGGTTCGTGCAGGCCTACATCCGGCCCATGTTCTGCGAGGGGAAGGGGCCGTTCCGGTGGGTGGCCCTTTCGGGGGATCCCGAGGACATCTTCCGCACCGACCGGGCGATCCTGGAGCTCTTCCCGAAGGACGAAGCGCTGGCCCGATGGATCAAGAAGGCCGAGGAGAAGGTGAGGTTCCAGGGGCTTCCGGCACGGATCTGCTGGCTCGGGTACGGGGAGCGGGCCGAGGCGGGCCTGGCGTTCAACGAGCTGGTGAGGAAGGGGGAGGTTAAGGCACCCATCGTGATCGGCCGGGACCACCTGGATTCTGGTTCCGTGGCTTCCCCGTACCGGGAGACGGAGGGGATGCTGGATGGATCCGATGCCATCGCCGACTGGCCGATCCTGAACGCCCTCTTGAACGCCGTGGCCGGGGCGACATGGGTTGCGGTGCACCACGGTGGCGGGGTGGGGATCGGGAAGTCGATCCACGCCGGGATGGTGATCGTGGCGGACGGGACGAAGGCGGCGGACAGGCGCCTGGAGCGGGTGCTCACCTGTGATCCTGGGATCGGGGTGGCCCGCCACGCCGACGCCGGCTACGAGAAGGCGATCCGGGTGGCCAAGGAGCGCGGTGTACGCGTCCCCAAGCTGGAATACGGCTTCGGGGGGGTGATCCGAAGGGAGGACTCAGCGGGTTAACCCACGTGATCCGAAAGGAGGTGTGCCATGCGTAAGTTAGCGTTGGGATTGCTTGTTTTGGCGTTGGTGGGGTTTTCTGTGGCCGCCGAGGAGACGATCAAGATCGGGTTCTTCTCGCCCCTCACGGGGTTCGCCGCGGCCGATGGGCATGCCGCCCTGACCGGGGCCCAGATCGCGGTGGACTTCATCAACGCCGCCGGCGGCATCGATGGAAAGACGATCGAGCTCATCTACTACGATGACGCCGTCAAGGCGGACCAGGCCTCGGCCATCGCCAGAAAGCTCATCGAGCAGCACCACGTGGTCATCGCCATCTCCGGCTCCTACAGCACTCCCACCCGGGCCGCGGCCAAGATCTTCCAGGAGGCCGGCGTCCCCATGATCTCCGCCTACGCCATCCACCCCTCCATCATCGAGACCGGGGACCTCATCTTCCGCGTGGGCATGGGGGCCCCCGTGGAAGGGGTGGCCGGGGCGCATCTGGCGGTGGAGATCCTGGGAGCTAAAAAGATCGCCGTCCTCACTATGGATAACGACTTCGGCGTCTCGCTCTCCAAATGGTTCGTGAAGACGGCCCGCGAGCTCGGGGCGGAGATCGTGTTCGAGAAGAAGTTCCCCCTGGGGGAGCGGGAATTCCGGGCGATGCTCGCACAGGTCAGGCTGAAGAATCCAGACCTCATCTGGGCCACCGGCTACTACGGCGAGGCGGCGGCCATCGTCTCCCAGGCCCGGGAGCTCGGGATCACCGCCCAGATCCTCGGCCAGGAGGGGTATGATTCCCCGAAGTTCATCGAGCTCGCCGGTGATGCCTCCGAGGGCGTAATCATCGTCACCGACCTGAACCGTGACTCCGAGAGGGAGATCGTCCAGAAGTTCCTCGCCGAATACGAGAAGCGCGCCGGGCATCCCGCGGACATGGTGGCGGCTTCGGCCTTCGACGCCGTCAAGGTAGCGGCTTATGCCATCTCCGTGGCCGGGACCGATCCCGAGAGGATCGCGGAGGCCATCAACGGTATCCGTCACATGTACGACGTGGTCACCGGTCCCTTCTATGCCTTCCTCGGTCGGGAAGCCATCCGCCCGGTGGAGGTACAGGTCGTGAAGGGGGGCGAGTTCCACTTCTTCCACACCTTCTACGAACCCTGGATCATCATCCCGCCCGAACTGTGAGGCGGAGTGATCGGTGATGGGTGATGCGTGACGGGGAAGCCGTTGTGCCGCTCACCCATCACCGATCACCCGTCACACATCACTTGACAAAAGGGGGGATCCCGTAGGCCATGGAGTACCTGCAGCAACTGGTCTTCGCGTTGGTCCTGGGCTCGAGCTACGCCCTCATCGCCATCGGGCTCACCATGGTCTACGGGATCCTCAAGATCCTGCATGTGGCCCACGCGGGGATCTACACCCTGGGGGCATATGTGGGGCTTTTGGTGGTGACCCACATCACCCGAAACTTCTGGGCCGCCCTCCTCTGCGGCATGGTCGCCTCCGGGATCGCGGGGGTCATCATCTACCGCGGGGTCTACTATTACATCCTCCGCCGCCCGCGGATCGTTCCCCTCATCGTGAGCATCGGGATCTTCGCCGCCATGAACGAGTTCTACCGGCTCGTCTTCGGCCCCTATCAGCACGCGTTTCCGGCGAAGCTCAGGTTCCCTTTGGTGATCACGCCCTATTTCGTCATCACCCCCAGACAGCTCCTCATCATCGCCCTCACGGCGGTTTTTTTGTTGCTCCTGTACCTGGTGTACAACCGCACCAAGGTGGGCCTCGCCTGGCAGGCGTGCTCCCAGGACCTCTCCATGGCCGGGGCGGTGGGGGTGCCGGTGGATTCCGCCGTGGCCTTGAACTTCCTTTTGGGATCGGCCCTGGCCGGGGCCGCCGGGGTCCTCATGGCCTTCTACCGCAACGAGGTCTTCCCCACCATGGGGAACGTGGTGGCGTACAAGGCCTTCGTGGTGGTGGTCCTGGGAGGGTTCGGGAGCATCCGGGGAAGCGTCATCGCGGGCTTGCTCCTGGCCTTGGTGGAGACCTTCCTCGGATCGTTGGAATGGTTCGAGTTCCCCCGGGATGCCATCGCTTTTTTAGTCCTGGTGCTCGTTTTGATGTTCCGACCCCGCGGGCTCTTCGGGAGGCTGTGAGATGACGTCGGGGTATATCCTCACCGTGGGGACGTTCACCGGGATCTTCATGATCCTCACCTTGAGCCTCAACATCCTCACCGGCTACGCTAAGCAGGTCTCGCTGGGCCATGCGGCCTTCTTCGGGATCGGGGCCTATGCCGCGGCGATCCTGGCCACGAAGGTGGGTCTTAGCTTCTGGGCGGCCCTCCCTTGCGTGGTGGCCATCACTATGGTCGTGGGGGTCTTCCTCGGCCTCCCCAGCCTCCGGGTATCCCACGACTTCCTGGTGCTTTCCACCATCGGCCTCAACTTCATCGTGGGGGCGGTGTTCAAGTACTTTTCCTTTTTCGGGGGATCCATGGGGATCGTGGATATCCCCACCCCCACCATCTTCGGGAAGCCCCTGGGTACCGCCGGGTACTTCGCGCTCACGTTCGCGTTCGTGATTTTGGCGGTCCTCACGAGCCTCTATTTCTCCCGTACCTGGGGGAGATTGGCCATGGAGGCCGCCGGCGAGGACGAGATGGCGGCCAAGGCCATGGGGATAAACGTGGCCAAGTTCAAGATCTACGCCTTCGCCATAAGCTCCGCCTATGCCGGGATCGCCGGAGCACTGTGGGCGCACTACGTGGGCTCGGTGTTCCCGGAGAACTTCGGATTCGAC
>JALVLL010000076.1 GCA_027027485.1 Candidatus Bipolaricaulota bacterium
GACCTATCCATTGGAGCTTCATGGACATCACCTCCGTTCATTTAGTTTTTTAACGCAAATGCCGGGATCAAGGCAATCTAGATATCGCACGCAAAAGGAGCCTCTCCACGAGCTCCCCGTATGTGATCCCCGCGGCGGCCGCCATGCGTGGGAGGGTGGACATCTCCGTCATCCCGGGCAGGGTGTTCACCTCGAGCACGAAGGGGATCCCTTCCGAAGAGAGGCGGATATCCACGCGGGCGAGGTCCCGGCAGCCCAAGGCGAGAAACGCCCCTTTCCCCGCCCCCTCCACGGCCTCCCGCTCCTCCCGGGAAAGCCGCGCCGGACAGATGAACTCGCACTCCCCCGGGGTGTATTTGGCCTCCCAGTCGAAGAGCCTCCCCTCCCCCTTGGGGACGAGCTCGAGCGGCGGGAGGGCCTCCAGTCCCTTCTCTCCCTCGAGGACCCCCACGGTGATCTCCCTTCCCGGGATGAACTCCTCCACCAAGACGTCCCCGAATCCCCCGGCGACTTCCCGCACCGCCTCCTCGAGCTCGTCCACGGACTTGGCGAAGTGCAGTGCCACGCTCGATCCCTCGCCTCGCGGCTTGACGATCCACGGGGGATCTATCGAGTCCTTGACCAGGGAGATGCCCTCGTCGATCTTCTCCCTTTCTATCAGGGCGTATCTAGGGGTGGGGATGCCGCGGGCCTCGAAGGCCCTCTTGGCCTCGTATTTGTCCATGGCCAGGGCCGAGGCCAGGGGGCCGGAGCCCACGTAGGGCTTCCCCAAAAGGTCCAAAAGCAACTGCACCGTCCCGTCCTCGCCCGCGCCCCCGTGGATGATGTCGAAGACCACGTCGAAGGAGGAGAGGAGCTGGGGAAGACCGTCGTAGCCAGATATCTCGAGGAGCTCCGCGTTCCAACCCCGCTCCAGGAGGGCCCTGTGGACGCCCCTGCCGGAGCGAAGGGAGACCTCCCGCTCGGGGGAGTCGCCCCCGCAGAGGACCGCGATCCTGAGCCGCTTCGGATCCCTTCCCCATTTCATCGGCGGGGATCAGGAAAAGGCCCTGAGGACGCTCTCCCGATAGGCGGAGACGAAGTCGGCGACGAAGCGGCTCACTGGCCGCTCCCTTATCTCCCGGGGCGTGCCCACCTGTTCGAACCTGCCTTCACGCATCACGGCGACCCTATCGGCGAGGAGGAAGGCCTCGGCGAGATCGTGGGTGACGTAGACCGTGGTGGTCCCGAGCTCCCGGTGCAGCTTCAGGATCTCGCGCCGGGCCTCGGCCCTGGCCGGGGGATCCAGGTGCGAGAGGGGCTCGTCCAGGAGGAGGACCCTGGGCGGGAGCACCAGGGCCTTCCCCAGGGCCACCCGCTGCTTCTGGCCCTCGGAGAGCTCCGCGGGGCGACGCGGGAAGATCTCGCTGGGGATCCCCAGACGTCTCACCACCCGCCTCACCCGGCGGGCGATCTCCCGCGTGGCCTTCGTATGGAGTTTCAGGGGGAAGGAGAGGTTGGACCAGCTTTGCTTCTTGTAGACGACGAGATGCGGGAAGAGGGCGTAGTCCCGTCCCTGGAAGACCATGCGCACCCGCCGCTCGCGCGGGGAGAGATCGTTCACCACCTCCCCGTCGAAGAGGATCTCGCCCCGGTCGGGCCTTATCAGCCCGGCGATGAGCCGGAGGAGGGTGGTCTTCCCGCACGCCGTGGGCCCCACCACGACGAAGAGCTCCCCATCATCGATGGTGGCGGAAAGGTCGCGTATGGCCACGGTCCTCCCGAACCTCTTGGTGAGCCGCCGGAGCTCTATGGTCGGCATCCCGGGTTATCTTAGGCCGTATACCGCCGGAGAACAAAATCGTGATGCGAAGGCTAAAGACCCCCCGGGAAGCCCAGGAACTCCAGGATCCCCTCGAGGATCGCCCGGGCGAGGCGTTCCCGGTAGGAAGGGGTGAGGAGGAGGGAACGCTCCTTCGGATTGCTGAGGTACCCCACCTCCACCAACACAGCGGGGAGGTCCGTGTGGCGAAGGTAAAGCTTTTGGGTTCTGACCCCGCGGTTACGCGCCTTAGTTTCCGCGACCAGTGCCCCGAGGACCGCCTCCGCCAGCCGCCAGCTCGGATCCGAAGGCGGCCGCGTATCGTCCACATAGACTTCGATCCCCCTCACCCGGGGATCGGAGACGTAGTTGGCATGGACCGAGATGTAGAGCACGGCCCCCACCCTCTCGGCGAACCTCACCCTCTCCTTCAAGTCCACGTATCGGTCGGTGGAGCGGGTGAGGACCACCTGGATAGGCGAGGCCCGGGAAAGCTCGAAGATCCGCAGGGCGATATCGAGGACGATGTCCTTCTCCTCGACCCCGGCCACCACGGCCCCGGGGTCGTGTCCCCCGTGTCCCGCATCCACCACCACGGTGATGGGCGAATCCAAGGATGGGGCCAGGGCGGGGGCCGAGAGGAGGAACAACAACGCCAACGCTGCCCAGCGCCTTCTCATCCCGTCCGTTTGTATGAAGTCAAGGAGGCGAATTCCATTCCGCGGTTCACGTGTCGCGGTTTCCGTTGGGAGGGATTGGGGTGTCCCTTGACCTTCCCGGGGCGGGGGCTAGAATCCGAAAAGGAAAATGTTTCTCAATTCTTTCGCCGACCTCGGTTCCCTCCCGCCCGGCTCCAAGGGCGTGGTGGTGAGGATAAACGGGGGAAGGGGCTTGGTGGCCCGCCTCTCCCGCATGGGGATCGTTCCGGGGGCGGAGGTGAAGGTCGTCTCCAAGGCCCCCGTGGGCGGGCCCATCCTCGTCGAAGTCAACGGGGCCCAGGTGGCCTTGGGGAGGGGGGTGGCCCGGAAGGTGGTGGTGAGGCCCCATGCTTAGGGTGGCCCTGGTGGGGCAACCCAACTCCGGTAAATCCACCCTGTTCAATTCAATCGTCGGATACCGCGCGGTGTCCAGCAACTTCCCCGGCACCACGGTGGAGATCCTGAAGGGAAGGGCCCTGGTGGGGGGAAGACCCGCCGAGGTGGTGGACCTCCCGGGGATCTACTCCCTGCGGGCTGAGGACCCCGCCGAGAGGCTGACGCGGGATTACCTCCTTTCGGGCGAGGTGGATGTGATCGTTAACGTGGTGGACGCCTCGCTTTTGGCCCGCTCCCTGGAGCTCACCCTGGAGCTTGTGGAGCTCGGGATCCCCATGGTGCTCTGCCTCAACATGATGGACGAGGCCCGGAGGAAGGGGATCGAGATCGATATGGAAAGGCTCTCCGAGATCCTCGGGATCCCGGTGGTAGGCACGGTGGCCGTGCGGGGTTTAGGCCTGAACGAGCTCCTTTCCGCGATCGGTAAGGCAAAGATCCCGAAGCCGATGGGGTTTTCAGCGGACGTGGAGCGGGTCCTCGGGGAGCTTGAGGAAAGGATCGGCCCACACCCCCGGGCGCGGTACATCGCGGAGCTCCTTTTGGTCGGGGAGCCGCTCCCGCCGGGGGTCGAGATTCAGGAGCCGGATCCCGGCCTGGAGGAGCTGAGGCGAAAGCTTGTAGAAGACCGCGGGGAGGATCCCGCCCTGGTCTTCTCCTCCGAGCGCCATGCCCTGGCCCTGCGGCTTTTCGAGCAGGTAGCTAGGGTGAGACACGCCAAGCCCTCCTTCAGGGACCGTCTGGACGCGGTCCTCATGCACAGGCTCTTCGGGTATCCCGTGATGTTGGGCGTCCTCTTCCTCCTCTTCTATCTGGTCTTCGAGGTCGGGGGCATGCTGGAGGGGTATCTACTTCCCCCGCTCGAAGCTCTCACGGAGGCGGTGGAGGGGGCGATCCCCGGGCCCTTCGGAAAGGTCTTGGGAGGGGCGCTGCAGGGGTTTTGGGCGGGGATCGGGATCGTGCTCCCGTATCTTCTGCCCTTCCTTTTCTTCCTTGCCTTCCTCGAGGACGTGGGGTACCTGCCGCGGATAGGCTTCCTCCTGGACGGGCTCATGCACCGGATCGGGCTCCACGGCAAGAGCGTGATCCCCTTCCTTTTGGGGTACGGGTGTTCGGTCCCGGCGGTCTTGGCCACCCGGATCCTGGAGGACGAGAGGGATAGGCTCATCACCGCGGCTCTGGCGGTGATGGTCCCCTGTGCCGCCCGCACGGTGGTGATCTTCGGACTGGTGGGGCGGTATGTGGGCCCTCTGATCGCCTTCTCCCTTTACCTCCTCAACGTGGTGGTCGTGGCCGCGGCCGGGGCCCTCCTCAGAAAGCTCCTCCCCGGGGTGGGGCCCGGGCTCATCATGGAGATCCCCCCCTATAGGATCCCCACCATGCGCACGATCCTCCTCAAGGTGTGGCTCAGGCTGCGGGGGTTCGTCACCGTAGCCTGGCCCACCCTCATCGTGGCCAGCGCCTTCTTCTCCCTGATCGATGTCCTGGGGTGGACACGTTTCCTGAACACCCTCCTTCTTCCGGTGACCTGGCCCTTGGGGCTTCCCGAGGCGGTGGGGGTTCCGTTAGTTTTCGGGATCCTGAGGAAGGAGCTCTCCCTGATCATGCTGGGCCAGGCCCTGGGGACGGTGGACTTCGGGGCGGTGCTCACGGGGATCCAGATGGTGGTCTTCACGGTGTTCGTGATCTTCTACGTCCCGTGTATCGCCACGGTGGCGGCGCTCTGGAAGGACTTCGGGGCGCGGCGGACGCTCCTCGTGAGCTTGGGGACAGTCGGCGTGGCCATGGCGATAGGGCTTCTAGTGCGCCTCTTCGCCCTCCTTTGGACGGCCGTGGCCGGCGCCTGAAGGTCTCTTTGAATTCCCCCACACCGTGGCGCCTCCAGGGAAAGCGGATAATAGCTGAGAAAGGCTCTTCATCGCTCCCTTTCCGCCATCCGCACGATGTCCTCCGAAGTGACGACACACAGGTTACCCGCGGCGTAGGCCACCAGGGCCTCATAAGCCCGCCAGATGGCCTCTCGCTCCTCGGGGGAGCGTGGGGTGGAGGGATCGGGGGCATCGAGGTCGTAAGGCGGCTCCCGGGGGATCCGGCGCCTTATGTCCCGGTAGAAGATGGAGAGCCACGGGGTGGCGCCCTTGCGGTAGAAGTTGTTCTCGTGGATGAGGACGGTGATGAAGGGAGGGCGGGGGTAACTCCAGCGGGAAAGCTCCTCCTTGAGATGCTTTAGGGGATCGTAGAACTCCCGCAAGGGGCCGGTGATCATGTTCCACCAG
>JALVLL010000077.1 GCA_027027485.1 Candidatus Bipolaricaulota bacterium
CTTCATCCCCGAGCCGAGGCTCCCGCGTCCCAAGAGGACCTTCCTCGGCACCATGGTGGCCGTGGGGAACTTCCTCGTGGAGAGGTTCCGGTACGCTCCGGCCAGGATCTACTACCGCCTGAGCCCGGCCATCATCCTCAGGGTCCTCCAGGGGAAGACCCGGATGGGGCCCGAGCTCACCCTCTTTTTCTACGGGGCGCTCCTCGCTTTGACGGGGTTCTCGGCCTTCTTCGTCCCCTTGCCCCTCTACCTCAGGGAGGTGCTTGGCGTCCCCAACGGGCTCGTATTCGCCCTCTACATCCTCCATAACGGCATGAACGCCTTCTCGTACCAATGGGCCCGGACCCTGATCCTCAGGATCGGGCACCGCCCGGTGCTGGGGCTCGTGCTCCTGGTGCGGTCGATGATCTTCCCCCTCTTCGCGGTCCTCTCCCTGGCGCCGGGGCTGGGGGTAGCCTTGGTGCCGCTCTTTTTCCTCATCACCGGGACCACATGGGCCTTCTTCCAGCTGGCGGGGATGGCCATCGTCTCCCGGCTCGCCCCCCCGGGGAGCAAAGGCGAGGCCATGGGGATCTACAACTCCCTCCTGGGCCTGAGCACCGTGTTCGGGGCGCTCATCGGGGGGTACCTATCGGAGGATCTGGGGTATGCCGCCGCCTTCGTCGCCGCCGGCGCCCTGATCTTCATCGCGCTCCCCATCGTCCTCGTGGAGTCCGGCTCCATCCGCGAGGAGATACCCCTGTCGAGGGAGGCCTCACAGGAGGCCAAGGTCCCTTAACCCCTTCCTCACCGCGGGATCGTAAAAATCGTTGATGATCCGGTAATGGGGCCTGTTGGCGCGGTTATAGCTGGTGGAGTGGCGGGGGATCGCGCCCGTCTCCCGGAGCATCTCCCCGTAGGCGCGCAGCTTCTCGGCCGAGAACGGGATCTCACCCTCGGCGGCGAGCTCCACCACAGTCTCCCACCGCCGTTCGAACTCCTCCCTCCTTCCACGCTTGCGGGGCTGTCCCAAAAGGAGCTCCACGAGGGCCTCGGGATCGGCCCCCAGGCGCTTCGCCGGCCGCAGGTTCAGCCTGTACGTCCTCCCCAGGGGATCCACCGGCTCGAAGAGGGGCTCCTCGGGGCGCTCCCCCTTCTCCACCCATTCCCACTCCTCCAGGAACTCCCGCCGAAAACGCCTCCTATCGTTGAGCAGGTGGTCCGCCCCGAAGACACCCTGGTAGATTAGCTTCGCCAGGTCCTCGGTCCGGAAGCCGGGGTGGGAGCGCACGTGCAGCTCTATGAGATGCCGGAGTTCCTCCCGCACGCGTTTAAGCATAGAATGCCCAAGGAGGTGTGGACAAGTTTGAAGATCGGGGTCACGGGACATCCCGGCGTGGGGAAGACGACGTTGGTGGAGCGGGTGATCCAGGCGGTGCCGCTCAAGTGCGGCGGCATGGTCACCAAGGAGATCCGGAAGATCGGCCGCCGGGTGGGCTTCTCGGTCCACGACGTCCTCACCGGGAGGGAAGGGGTCCTGGCCCACATCCACCTCGACCGTGGGCCCAAGGTCGGCCGCTACCGGGTGAACCTGCGGGACCTTGACGAAGTCGGGGCGGCGGCCATAGAGCGGGCCATCGAGGAATGCGATCTCGTCGTTGTGGACGAGGTGGGCCCCATGGAGCTCAAGTCCCAGAGGTTCATAAGGGCGGTGGAACGGGCCCTGGAGTCGGAAAAGAACCTCCTCGTTACCGTTCACCGCTCGTCCAACCACCACCTGGCCTACCGAATCCGCCACGAGGTGGACCATTACTTCCGGCTCTCGGCCTCCAAGAGGGACCAGATCGCCCAAAGGATCATCGAGCTTCTTTCTGGCCACACGGATGCCGCGGAAAGGGGGAGCCCATGAAGCCCAGGGTCCTGATAGGTGAAGACAGCGATCTCGACGCGGGCCCCCCTTATCCAGGCCTTCACGCTCCCGCCCCCCTGGGATGTGGTCCATCTCCGCACCGGGCTGGATGTACTGGGGTACCTCCGGCGGGAAGGCAAATATCGTGACACGCCTCGGCCGGACCTTATTGGTTATAAACGTCCGACTCCCCCAGCTCGACGGCTTGGAGATCCTCGCTGAGATAAGAAGCTCACCGAGGCTGCGCTCTATCCCCGTGGTCATCCGGTCCACGTGCGATGCGCAAAAGAATTGTATCGACGAGGCGTATACCGCAGGGGTGCCAGCCTTTACCCCGCGAAACCTCCCCATCTCCCCGAGGCCCGCCGCCAGGCCCTCGCCCTGAGGCGCCTTTTGGATATGGTCCGCTTTCCCTCCTCCAAGTAAGCGTTGCCGCTTTTCTGAAAAAGAAAAGAGGGGCCCGGAGGCCCCTCTTTACGAAAGGTACCCTAAAGGGCTTCAGCCGGCGGGGGCTTCGGTGGCCGTGATGGCCCGGATGAGGAAGAGGTCGAGTTTGGCGCTCAGGGCCTTGATCCGCAGGATGTGTTTGCCCAGCTCCAGCGCCTCGGGGGCTGGCCCCCGGCGCTCGGGGCCCTTCGGGGCGAACTCCTCCCGCAGGCCCTGGATCAAGCCCTGCACGATCCCGCGGAATTTGGCGGCCTCCTCCGGGGAGAGCGCGCTCATGGCGCCCCTGAGGTAGGCCTCGATCCACTCGTGCACCTCGGCGAACTTGCCCGCGGCCGCAGGGCCACGGCCCTTGGGCCCCCGACCCGGGCCGACCGGTGCCACGCCTTTGGGGCCTCCTTTGGGTGCCATACCCCGGAAGTTCCCCATATGCTCCCGCACCCGCTGGGCGATGCCGTGCTCGAACACGTCCTCGATGCGGTGAAGGGCCAAGGAGAGGATCACCAGTTGCTTCAGGGCCTCTTCATTGGGTTTCCCAATTTCCTTCAGGGAACCCAACGCCCCTTTGGCGAGTTCCATGGGCTTTGTGAGGGCCTCCTTGAGGGCAGGGATCTCCTGAACCTTGCCCCAGAGGGCGGTGAGCTCGGCGGCGATGGCCTTGAGGAGCTCGGGGAGCTTATCCGGGACGTGGACTCCCGATGTCCCGGAACCCATCATCGGCTGGGCAAACGCGCCCAACGCTAGCGAGAGGGCGATCGCCATCCCCGCTGCAAGCTTCGCTGCCTTGAAAGTGCTCAACATCTCTACCTCCTTTTTCGCTTTCGGCCCGTTTGGGCCGTGGTTGAGGGGAACCTAGCGCGTTCCCGGTCATGGTTGAACCGCAACGGGGTCAACGGGGCGGTCAAAAACGGATCAACATGGGGTTGATCTCCTTGTGGCAGCCGGGGGTTTCGCCTACTTTTTCCTGCCGTGATCCCGGCGAAGAAAGGGATCCTTTTCCTGGGTCTGGCCCTCGGGGCGGTGCTCCTCGGGGCCGCGTTGGCCGTCGGGCTCCTGGGAGGGAGGTCCTCCGCGGATGAGGAGGCCTTCCGTGCCCGGAGCGCGGATTACGTGGCCGCCTTCACCGCCGCGGCCCAGGGATGGCTTGAGGAGGGGGACCGCGAGACCCTGGAGGACGCCGCCCGGTTCATGCTCCTGGGGAGCGCCGCCCTGGTCGAGGTGGTGTGGAACGGGGAAACGGTGGTCAGGGAGGCCCGGGGCGGGATCGCTCCCTCCCCCTTGACGGAGATCCCTTCCGAGGTCACCACCGCCTTCCATTCCCGCGATAGCTCCCGCTTCCTGGAGGTGGTCTACCCCCTGGAAGGGGGATATGTGCGGGTGTGGCTCGAGGTCCCGCCCCCGAGCGGGGCGCCGTGGTGGCTTCCCACGGCGGTGGGGCTCCTTTCGTTCCTGGGCCTCGGTGCCGTCGGGGGGGCGTTGTACTCTGGTTCTCGGCGCCCGGGGCCGGAGCCGGGAAGGGAGAGGCCGCTCATCGAGGTGGGGAGCTTGGTGATAGACGAAGGAAGCAAGGAGGTAAAACTCTGCGGCAAACCGGTGAAACTCTCGCCGAAGCAGTACGCCCTCCTTGTGCTTTTAGCCCGGGAGCCCGGGAAGGTCTTCTCCGACCGCGATATCCTTCGGGAGCTCTGGCCCGACTCCCGATACGCGAATTCCAAGGACGTGAAGCAGTACGTCTACCTTCTGCGGCGCAGGCTGGGGGAGGTGTTGCCGGGAGCGGAGGCCCTGATCGCCACCGTGCCCGGTTTCGGGTACAAGCTCCTCTCCCCGGAAGAGATCGGATTGACCCGGGATTGATGGCTTTTTTATCCCGAAGGAGGTAGGGGTAAGGCAACGATGAGGAGGCTAAAGTGGCTGATCGCGCCGTTACTGGCTTTCCTTCTAGGGGCGACGCCCCCCGCCGCCCCCCCTCAAGAACCCCAGGGACCGCTGGCGGAGATCCTCGGGATAGCGAACGAGCTGAAAGCGGCCATATATTACGCCGGCCTGGCCATCTACGCCCCCTCGCTGGAGGACCAGAGGCTCTATGCCCGAAGGGTGATCGAGATAGTGCGGGGAAGGGAGGACGGCGATTCCCCAGCGCCCCTTGGGCTCCTGCAGAGGATCTCAAGGATGGAGCGCGCCATCGCGGAAACGAGCCTCCCCAAAAAGGCCCCCTTGGGCTTCGTCCTGCGAAACGTCGAAACCTTCCTGGGATTGGCGTTCGAGGAGGCGGTGGCGGCCTCGAGGGCCGACTCGCTCGCGGATGGGTCCCTGCACATGAGAAAGGCCTATGCCTTCCTGTACGCCGCCCTAGGCCCCGAGATCAAAACCCCCTATCTCGGGGGGATATGGCTTCTTCTCAAGATCGTCGAGCCGCGTGAACGCCGCGGTATGGGGTACTGATCGGCTCCGGGGGCCTGGAGAGGGGAAGGGCGAAGGAGATCTTCGTCCCCTTACCGAGCTCGCTCTCCGCCCAGATCCTCCCGCCGTGGGCTTCCACTATCGCTTTGGCGATGGCCAATCCCAACCCGGAACCTTCCTCGTTCCGGGAGCGGTCCACCTTGTAGAAACGTTCGAAGATGTGGGGGAGGTCCTCCGGCGGGATCCCGGGGCCCTGGTCGGCCACGGAAACCACCGCCTCGCCCCCTTCGGCCCTGACCTCGACCTCGATGATGCTCTGGGGAGGGGAGTAGCGGAGGGCATTGGAGAGGATGTTGCCGAGGACCTGGCGGGTCCTTCCCTTGTCCGCCTTCACCCAAAGACCGGGCTGTACGCGGAGCTTTATGTCTATTCCC
>JALVLL010000078.1 GCA_027027485.1 Candidatus Bipolaricaulota bacterium
GAACGATTGCCCGAGGGCATGATTCGCTGTTACCGGGTGCAGGACAGGGTGGCCGGGGTCTTCCTACCCGGGCCCTATACCTCGGAGGAGTCCCGGGAGGGGGCCCGGTCGGTGGCCGCCAACCTCGGGGTGGGGCTCTTCGAGGTCCCCATCACCCCGATCTATGAGGCCCTGGTGGGCGCCCTGGAGGGGTCCATAGAGACATCGGGTGTGGTGGGCGAGAACCTCCAGGCGAGGATCCGGGGCCTCATCCTCATGGCCTTCGCCAATTCCCTGGGGTACGGAGTCCTCTGTCCGGGGAACAAATCCGAGATCGCGGTGGGCTACAACACCCTCTACGGCGACACCGTGGGGGCCCTGGCCCCCATCGGGGACCTCCTGAAGGGGGAGGTGTACGAGCTCGCACGCCACGTGAACGAATCCGCCGGAAGGGAGATCATCCCCGGTTTCATCTTCTCCCGACCCCCCACCGCCGAGCTCCGCCCCGGCCAGCGGGATGACCAGGACCTCCCCCCCTATTCGGTCCTGGATCCCATCCTTCGGGCCCTGATCGTGGAAAACAAGCCCTTCGATGCCCTGACCGGGGATTTCGGGCCCGATCTCGTGAGGGACGTCGTCCGCCGGATCCGCCGCTCCGAGTACAAGAGGAAGCAGCTCCCCCCCACGATAAAGGTCTCCCCGAAGGCCTTCGGGATCGGCCGCCGCTACCCCTTGACCAACGCCTTCCGGGAGCTTTAGGCCCTTGGGCCGTGCCTCCCAAAAGGCGAGTGGGCTATTTGGGCGCGTAAAAGCAGCGCTTGGGGGAGTGGATCTTCCCCTCCTTTTTCAGGTCCTTGATGGCCTTGGATACCTCGTTTTTGTCGAGCCCGGAAAGCTCCGCGATCTCCCCCGGGCGCAGGGGCTTTCCCGCTTTCACCAACGTCTCCAGCACCTTTGCCTTGACGTCCGCCACATCGACCTCCTTTGGCCAACGGGATGTTGTAATTATAGCGCGTCTCATTTTAGAGAAATTCGGTCATAAACTGGCGCCCCACCGATCGCTCCTGCTACCATAGCTTGTATGGACCTGGCCGGTGTATTCGCGAGGTTTGGTCTAGCGTTGGCCATCGGCCTTTTGGTTGGGTTACAGCGGGAATACGCCCAGACCGACGGCACGGCTTTCGCCGGGGCGAGGACCTTCTCGTTGGTGGCCCTCATCGGGGCCGGTGCCTCTTACCTGGCGGCCCTGTTGGCATCCCCTTGGGTCCTGGTGGGGTTCGCGGCGGTGGTGGGCGGCCTGGTCTGGTTGGGGTATTACTTCGGCGCCGCCGGCGGGCGCCTTGGGCTCACCACGGAGATGGCCCTGGTGGGGGTCTTCATCGCCGGGACCCTGTGCGAGCGCGGGGAGCTCCCGTTGGCGGCGGCTTTGGGGGTCGCGATCACGGTCCTCCTCTCCCTCAAGTTCGAGTTCAAACGGTTGGTGGCGAAGCTTTCCCGGGATGACATCGTGGCTTTACTGAAGTTCGCCGTGATCACCGCCATCGTGCTTCCCGTCCTCCCCGCCGAGGGATTCGGCCCCCCTCCGTGGAACGTGCTTTCGCCACGGAATGTCTGGCTGATGGTGGTGCTCATCTCGGGGATAGGCTTCGCCGGCTATATAG
>JALVLL010000079.1 GCA_027027485.1 Candidatus Bipolaricaulota bacterium
GTGTTTTATCGTGGGCTTGCCATCTATCTCCACCACCGAGAGGAGGGGAGCCCGGATCACCCTCAGCCCATAGGCCTTCCTCCCCCGGAGATCATCCACCACCAGGTCGCTTCCCTCCTCCCGGTAACGCCTCAGGATCTCCTCGGGCGGCCTTTGGGTGTTCACCACCACGGCGTGGAACGACCCGAGGTCCACGTATTCGGAAAGGACGCGCAGGTGATCCGAGGCAGTGAAGCCATCGGTCTCCCCGGGTTGGGTCATGAGGTTCATTACGACGATCTTCTCCGCCCCGGAGCGGGCTATGGCCTCGGGAACCCCCTCCACCAGCAGGTTGGGGATGACGCTGGTGAAGAGGCTCCCCGGGCCCAGGACGATGAGCTCCGCCTCGGATACGGCATCGAGCACGGGGGGATAGGCCTTGGCCTCCCGGGAAAGCCTTACCCTGACCACCTTCCTCCGGTCCTCGGCCAGGGCCTCCTCCCCGACCACCTCACCCCCATCTTCCATCTCCCCCACCAGCTGGACCTTCTCCAGCGTGGAGGGAAGCACCTTTCCCCGTATCGAGAGGAGCCGGCTCGCCTCCTCCACCGCGAGATCGAAGCTCCCCAGGGCCTGTTCCAGTCCCGCGAGGAGCAGATTCCCCAGGGCGTGGCCGGCGAGACCTTCCCCCTCGGTGAACCGGAACTGCAGGAAACGCGCCAGACGTTCCTCGTCCTCGGCCAAGGCGAGGAGGCAGTTACGCACGTCCCCCGGCGGGAGGACATCCAGCTCGTCCCGGAGCCTTCCGGATGAGCCCCCGGAGTCCATCATGGTGACCACCGCCGTTATGTTGGCCGTGTAGTGCTTCAAGCCGCGCAGCACGGTGGGGAGCCCTGTCCCACCCCCTACCGCCACCACCGCAGGGGCCTTCTTCAGGATCCGGGCTTGGTAGAGGGCCTCGGCCAGCGATCCCCCTTCCCTCGGCTCCAGCGCCCGGAGGATGGAGCGGACCATACGATGGAGCCCGAAAATGGCCCCGGATATGCCCAGGATCACGAACAGGTAACCCAGCCACGGCCGCCCGAAGAACCAGTATAGGGCCCCCCTATAGATCCACCGCGCCCCTTCCTCGCCCAGGAGGGCAAGCCCGCCGAAGAAGAGGGCCGCTGTGGAAACGAGGAACAGGAAGGCCCAGCGTTTCACCCCGAGGCCGGGGATCAATATCTTCACCCAAGCGGGGAACCTAAACTCCTTCATACATTGACCTTCACTCCGGGACCGAGGGCACGGATGGAGGAGTAAAGCTCCTCCGATGGCCTCACCCTGAACTTCTCCCCTACCTCCACGGCCACCGAACGCCCGTCCTCCCTTATCTCCACCACCACCGGGATATCTCCGGGAAATTCCGCGAGTATCTCTGCCAGGCGCTTCAGCACGCCCTCGTCCACCCTCTCGAGGGGAAGCTCCACCACCACGCGTTCCACCGAAGGCCCCTCCATCCCTTCGTCCAAGATCCTTACCTCCTCGGCAACCAAACTCCTCCCGCCGTTCCCGTTACGCTTACCCCAACGCACTTTGAGTATAAGTAAGTTTCCTTTAACAAACCAACCGGGGTACTCCCCGAAAAGCTTCGGGAAGACCACCACCTCTGCCTCGCCGGTCTTGTCCTCTAAAAGGAGGAACGCCATTCGCTCGCCGCTCTTGGTGGTGGTGACGGAGAGATCCTTCACGAGGCCGGCAACGCGGAACTTCCCCTGGGTCGTCTGGGCCCGGGAGAGGGGCACGATCCCCATACCGGAAAGCCTCTCCTCGAACTCGTCCAGGGGATGCCCGGAGATATAAAGCCCCAGGTACTCGCGTTCCAGCGACAAAAGGACGCGCTTGGGGAACTCCTCCTGGGGTATATTGGGGGTAGGGAGGAACTCCTCGCCGCCGAAGATGGATCGCTGGCCGGTGAGGCGTTCCTTCTTGCTGAGCTGGGCGATCCTGAGCCCCTCGTCGATGAGGGAAAGGAGCCCCTTTCTGGGGCCGAAGCGGTCCATGGCCCCGGCCTTGATCAGGGCCTCCACCGTGTCCCGGTTCACCCGCTCCGGATCCACCCTGCGGAAGAAGTCGAAGAAATCCCGGAAGCCATCGCCCCGCACGGAGAGGATCGCCTCCACCGCGGCCCTTCCCACGTGCTTGATCGCCCCGAGCCCGAACCGAATCGTCTTCTCCCCCACCGGGGTGAAATCCACGTCCGACTCGTTTATGTCCGGGGGGAGGACCTCGATCCCCATCTCGCGGCACTCCCGGATGTAGGCCGCCACCTTGTCCAGGTTGTCCTGGACCGAGGAGAGCAGGGCCGCCATGAAGTAGGTGGGGTAATGGGCCTTGAAGTAGGCGGTCCAGTAGGTGATGTGGGCGTAGGCGGCGGCGTGGGCCTTGGCGAAGGCGTAGCTCGAGAACTTCTCGATATCCGAAAAGAGCCTCTCGGCCTCCTCCCGGGAGAGCCCGTTTCGGATGCAGCCCTCCACGAACTTCTCCCGCATCTTCGCCATGACCTCCGGCTTCTTCTTGCCCATGGCCTTCCGGAGGATGTCCGCCTCCGCCAGGGAGAAGCCCGCGAGCTTCTGGGCCATGAGCATCACCTGGTCCTGGTAGATGGGGAGGCCGTAGGTCTCTTCGAGGATCTCCTCCAGGGAGGGGTGGGGATAGGTCACGGGCTGGCGGCCGTGTTTGCGCTCGATGTAGTCGTCCACCATCCCCGACTCCAGGGGCCCTGGTCGGTACAGGGCGAGGATGGCGATGAGCTCCCGGAACTCGGTGGGCGCGAGCCTCCGCACCAGGGCCTTCATCCCCGCCGACTCGAGCTGAAACACCCCGTCGGTCCTCCCCTCCCGGATCAGGGCATAGGTGGCCTCGTCGTCCAAGGGGATCTCCTGGAGGTCGATCTCCTCCCCCGTCCTCTCGGCGATCAGGTGACGGGTGTCGTAGAGGATGGTGAGGTTCCTGAGGCCCAGGAAGTCCATCTTCAAAAGGCCCAGGGCCTCGAGGTCGTGCATGTCGAACTGGGTGACGAACTCCTCATCGCCGAGCCGCAGAAGGGGCACGAACTCCTCCAGGGGCTCGGGGGCGATGACCACCCCGGCGGCATGGGTGGAGGCGTTCCTGAGGAGCCCCTCGAGCTTCAGGGCGATCTCGAAGAGCCGCGCCACTTCGCCGTCCTCCTCGATCATGCGCTTGAGGTCCGGGACGTTTTCCAGGGCGTAGGAGAGGGGCTTCCCGAAGGGGATCCGCTTCGCGATCCTGTCGGCTTTCTCGTAGGGGAACCCCAACACCCGGGCCACGTCCCTGACCACCGAGCGGGAGGCCATGCGGTCGAAGGTCCCTATCTGGGCTAGATGGTCCCGGCCGTACTTCTCGGCCACGTACCCGATCACCCGGTCCCGCCCCCGGATGCAGAAGTCCATGTCGATGTCGGGGAGGGATATCCGCGAGGGATTGAGGAACCGCTCGAAGATCAAACCGTACTTCAGGGGGTCCACCTGGGTGATCCCGAGGCAATAGGTGACCAAAGAGCCCGCGGCCGAGCCCCGCCCCGGGCCCACCGGTATACCCTTCTCCCTGGCGTAGCGCACGAAGTCCTGGACGATGAGGAAGTAGGAGGCGAGGTCCATCCTCCCGATCACGGAGAGCTCGTATCTGAGGCGTTCCTCCACCTCGGGAGGGAGGGGCTCCCCGAACCTCTCCCGGGCCCCCTCCCAGGCGAGGTGCTCCAGATACTCCTGGGGGGAGGCGAATCCTTCCGGTACGGGGAAATGGGGGAGCAACCTCTTCCCCAGGGGGAGTTCGAGCTCGCACCGCTCCGCTATCTCCACGGTGTTCCG
Source organism: Candidatus Bipolaricaulota bacterium (assembly GCA_027027485.1). Taxonomy (GTDB): domain Bacteria; phylum Bipolaricaulota; class Bipolaricaulia; order Bipolaricaulales; family Bipolaricaulaceae; genus JALVLL01. The sequence continues at coordinate 3,849 of JALVLL010000079.1, forward strand.
CAGTGCCTCGGGGACCTCGGAGAACTTGCGCCATACCTCATCGGCGGTAAGGAAGTGGTAGTCCTCGCCCTCGAAGGAGCGGGCATCGGCATCGGAGAGCTTCTTTCCCCTTTGGATGTTTATGAGAACCCTGTGGGCCTCGCGATCGGAAGGCGAGATGTAGTGTACGTCCACGGTGGCCACCACCGGCAGGGAAAGCTCCCGGGCCAAGGCGAGCTGCTTCCTTATGAGCTCACGGTTTCTCTCGAGGCGGTGGTCCTGGAGCTCGATGTAGAAGCGCCCCCTAAATATCTCCGAGAGCCTGCCCGCCGCCTCCAGGGCGCCCCTTTGGTCGCCCACGGAGAGCCTCTTTTGGATCTCACCCGACTCGCAGGCGGAAAGGGCGATCAAACCATCCGAGAAACGCTCCAAAAGCTCGTAATCGACCCGGGGCTTATAGTAGAAGCCCTCGGTGTGGGCACGGTTGACCAGTTTCACCAGGTTCTTCCAGCCCCGGAGGTCCTCGGCCAGGGCCACGAGGTGGTAGGCCCTCTCCCCCTTCCCCGGGGCCCTGTCGAAGCGGGAGCCGGTGGTGACATAGAGCTCGCAGCCCAGGATTGGCTTGAGGCCCGCTTCCCGGGCCTCCTGGTAGAACTTCACCGCCCCGGAGAGGACCCCGTGGTCGGTGAGGGCGAGGGCGGGCATGCCGAGCTCCACCGCCTTCTCCACGAGGTCCTTTATCCGACACATGGAATCGAGGAGCGAGTATTCCGAGTGCACATGGAGATGCACGAACTCCATCGCGACCCCCTTAACCGCCCTTGAAGATCACCAGTACCTCCCCGGGATACCCGTAGAGGAGGACCCTCCGCGCCCAAAGCTCCAGGTACTCCGGATCCTCCAACCGTCCAAGGAGATGCTCGAGTTCAGCTATGCGGGCGGAAAGCTCCGCCCCCCTCCGCCTGAGGGCCTCCGTCTCCCCGGCCAGGGACGCGATACATAGGGCCTTGTTTACGTAGACCCACGCCACCCATCCCAGGAGGGCGAGGATCAGCCCCAGTACCGCGGCCCTCCGGGCCAAGACGGATCACCCCTGCTGTGGGAGGGGGCGGGGCCATGGCGCGAGGGGCGGCTCGTATTCCTCTTCGATCCTCAGGAGCTGGTTGTACTTGGCCACCCGCTCGGAGCGCGACAGCGATCCGGTCTTTATCTGCCCGCAGGCGGTCCCCACGGCGAAGTGGGCGATGGAGGTGTCCTCGGTCTCCCCGGAGCGGTGGGAGATGATGGC
>JALVLL010000080.1 GCA_027027485.1 Candidatus Bipolaricaulota bacterium
CCCCGATCTCCTCCCCCGGGATATCCACCCCCAGGATCTCGGCGACCCGGGCCTTCCGGAGGGCGAGGGTGGGCGGCCTCCAGGGCTCGGGATAGGCCTCCGCGGCGCCGCGGCGGACCTCGGCCCCGAAGAGCCCGGCGTAGAGGTGGCAGGCCCTGCGGGAGCCCACATCGGCGAGCTCAGGCGAGAGGTTGCGCTCGAACCTGAGCGAGGCCTCCGTCCGGAGCCCCAGGGCCCTGGACCCGCGGCGGATCCTGGCGGGGGAGAAGCTCGCCGCTTCGAGCAGCACCTCCACCGTCCCCTCCGAGACCTCGGTGTCCTCGCCTCCCATGATCCCGGCCAGGGCGATGGGGCGATCCCCATCGGTGATGAGGAGCACCTCGGGGGAGAGCTCCCGTTCCACCCCGTCCAGGGTCCGCATCCTCTCCCCCGGCCGCGCCCGGCGCACGTGGATTCTCCTGGTGGGGATCTTCTCGAGGTCGAAGGCATGCAGCGGTTCCCCCACCTCGAGCATGGCGTAGTTGGTGACGTCCACGATGGGATGGAGGGGGCGCATCCCCGCCTTGAAGATACGCGCCGCCATCCAAAGCGGGGTCTCCCCGCCGCCCACCCTGAGCGACCGGGCGATGTAACGGGGGCAATCCCTGGGGTCCTCCAGGGTGACGGTGAAATCTATCTCCTCGGCGGTCTCGGGGAAGGAGAGATCGAGGTCCCGGAGGGGGAGCCGGAAGATGGCCCCTATCTCGCGGGCCACCCCGTAGATCCCCAGGAGATCCGGGCGGTTGGAGGTGATCTTTAAGTCGATGATCGTATCGGGAAGCTCCAGGAGTTTCCCAAGGTCCCTTCCTAGGGCGCTTTCCGGGAGCAACCATATCCCCGAGGATTTCTCCTCGAGCCCGAGGTCCTGTGCGGAGAGGATCATCCCCTGGGATTTCACCCCGCGGAGGTTCACCGCTTTCACCTCTGCCCCCGAGGGGAGCCTCCCTCCGGGGAGGGCCACGGCCACCACGGCCCCCTCGATCAGGTTCGGGGCCCCCGAGACCACGGTGTGGACCCTCCCGTCGGCCTCCACCTCACACACCTTGAGCTTCGTGGCGTTGGGGTGCGGGGATACCCTGGAAAGCCTCCCCGTGACCACCCCTTCCACGGGACCGAGCTCCCGGACATCCTCCACCTCAAGCCCCGCCAGGGTGAGCCGCTCCAGGAACCCCTCGAGCTCGATGCCATCCAGATCGACGTATTCGGAAACCCAATTTAAGGGTACCCGCATCCCCTCCCCCTTAGAACTCCCTGGATATCCCGAAGAAGACCTTCCCATCCCCGGTATCGGGGAGCAGAGGATAAACGATGCCCACCACTGCGTTGAAGCCCAGGAATCCCCCCAGGGCCTCGAACCTCCCCGCCAAGAAGGCCCCCGCCTCGGCGTACCAGGGACCGCCGTCGAGGCGCGCCGCGGTGATGAAGGCGCCAGGCTGGATCCCGGAAAGGAGTAAGAGGTCGCCGATGCGGTAGTCCCCCTCCCAGGGCGGGGCGAGGAGCGTCCCGCGCAAGGAAAGCTTCTCCCTTCCCCGGCCGGAGGAAAGGAGCATCTCCTCGAGGCCGAATTTCAAGGATTCCGGGATCCCCTCCCCCGCGCGTCCGAGCCCCGCGGAGAGCTGGAGGTACCCTCGGGGGACGAGCCTGAGTTCCTTTCCGAGCTGTATCCAGAGCCGTTGGTCGCCGCCGGCGTAGAGGAGGGAAACCCTCCCCCAATGTCCCCCCTTCAGGAAATCCGCCCAGGCCACCTCCGCGAAGGGAGCGAAGCCGCTTTCGGGCAGCTTCAGGAGCCCCACCTCCGCGATCCCGGTCAGGGTCCAATAGCCCCCGGGGATCCCCACCTCCGGCGTGGTCCAGAGGTACTGGTTCCAAGAGATGGCCCCGGTGAGGCCTCCCCCTTCCCCGGCCCGTGCCCAGAGGCTCAAGGCACCCTCCCTGCCGTAGCGCACGTAGCCCGAGATGTAGCGCTCCTGCGGGAGGATGACCCAGCCAAAGCGGTTCAGGTATCCCCCGGCGATGGCCCCGGAGGAGGGGTCCAGGGCCTCGAGGTAATAGGCGTCCAGGGGGAAGTCGCGTTTGCCCACGATCACCTTGAACTTGCGGGGGTAGTGGTTGTTGAGCCGGTCCACGTCGGGAACACGGTGTCCGGGATCCACCGAGACCCTGGCCGGCCGGAACCCGGTGACGGCCCGGAGCTCCTCCCTTCCCGGTGCCCTCGGGGACCATTTGAGGGAGTGTTCCTCGCCCTCACCCTTCCCATGGAGGACCACCTCCACCGGGAGGGGCGCGCTCCCACGGAACTCGAGGACCACCTGGCTCTCGTACCCCCCCTCGACCTTTTCGCTCTCGAGGCGCACCACGGCGTAATCGGCCCTGGCCTCCCCGGTCACCCAATGGGAGAAGAACTCCCCTAGCTCCACCCCCGTGTAGCTCTCGAGTTCCCTCCGGAGGTCCTCCACCCGGATCTCCTTGCCCGCATACTTCCGGTAGATCTCCCGCAGGGCCCCTCGGAAGGCCTCGGTCCCGATGTAGTCCTCCAGGGCCCGGACGATGAGATAGCCCTTGTCGTAGTAGCGAACGTAATCCTGCTGGTGGTAGCGCACCTTCTGGAAGGGCTTCACCACCGCTTCATCGAAACCCATGAACACGGAGTCCAGGTAGGGCAGCTCCACGAAATGCTCCCGGAGGTTCACGAACCCAAGGAGGTTCTCGGTCATCTCCTCCCCGATGCCCTGGAGCTCGGGGACGAAGAGGTTCCCCCCTTCCGCCCCGTATTCCGCCTCGAACCAGGAGATGGACATGTACTGGGCGAAGGCCTCGGAGAGCCAGTTTTCCGCCAGGAAATCGGGCGCCATCCCCACCCCCCACCAGAAGTGAGCGAGCTCATGGGCGAGGACGAACCGCAGGAGCCTGGAGAGGATCCCCTTGGCGGTGAGATCCAGCCGGTCGAAATACCAGCGCGAGAGGAAAACGATCCCGTCGGCGGTGAAGCTCGTCCCCTGGCGGTTGGGATGGATGACGAGGAGGAACTTTCTCAAGGGGGGCTCCCCGAAGCGCTCCCTGTACCAATCCAGGATCTCCAGGGACCAGGTGGCCAGGGACCGGAGTTCCCCCTCGTAGCCCGGCAAGTACCAGCCCTCCACGGAGATCCCCTTCCCCTCGACCAGGAACCTCCGTACCTCCCCCTTCGGGGCGAGGTAAAGCGGGAGCGACCTCACCGGCCGATCCCAGCGCACCTCGTATACCGTCACTTCGCCCTCTTCCCTTTCCTCCACCTCATCGCCGGGGAGGACGGCGACCCAGTCGCTGGGTAGGCGCAACACCAGGCGGTAGTCGTATGCGGGCAACCTGAAACCGTACCCTTCCCAGTCCTCGGGGGGCACGGGGTAGAGGAGGGGGTGCCAACCGAACCTCCAGGTGTGGATATCCCCGATCCGGCCGGGCTCCCCCACCGCGGTGCGGGGAAAGCGGGTGCGGAACTGGATGATAAGCGTCCCGGCCTTGCCATCCGGGAGGTCGACCTCGAGGATCCCATCGTCGAGGGAATAGGTCTGCATCGCCGGTGGGAAGGGAAGGAGTCGCCAAGGGAGCGCCCTCTCACCGTCGCCGTCCCTCCAGCTTACCCCCTCGATCTTTGTCCACGCGGGATCGAAGCCGTAGGGGTAGAGTTGGTCCAGAGCCCTTCCGGAGACATAGGGATTGGGTTCGCGGCCCAGGTTGGCGAGGAGGAGGAAATACGCCTTCCCAGGGGCCACATCGAACTCGATCCCCTGCTCCCCGGAGATCACGTGCTTTTCGGGGTCAAAGCTGGACTCTATGGAGATGGAGATGGGGATGCCGGCCCAAGCGGGCGCCGAACCCACCCCCATGACGAAAAGCAGGATAAGGACCCTTTTCATCTTCCCCCCAGGGGACTCAAGATTCCTCCGGCTCTTCCGGAAGCAGGGTGATTCTAACCGATCTGATCTCCCTTTGGGTGGCGTCCTCCACGGTTATAAGCGTCCTCCCGATCTTGACCCGCGCCCCCGGTTCCGGGATGTCCCCCAGGGTGTGGAGGATGAGACCGGAGATGGTGACCCCCTCGTCCTCGGGGAGTTCTATCCCCAGGGTCCGGTTGACCAGCTTTATCTCCGCGTCGCCGTCCACCAAAGCCTCGTTCTCGGAGAGGCGCTTGATGAGCTGCTTGGCGCGTTTCCTGTCGTATTCGTCCTCGATCTCCCCCACGATCTCCTCCAGCACGTCCTCCAGGGTCACGATGCCGGCCACGCCCCCGTACTCGTCCACCACCACCGCCATGTGCACCCGCTCCCTCTGGAACTCCCTGAGGAGCACGTTTATGGGCTTGGTGGTGGGGGTGTAGTAAGCGGGATGGAGGAGCTCCCTCAAGGGGCGTTCCTTCCCGTCGGTGAAGAGGGGCAGGAGGTCCTTCACGTAGAGGATCCCCACGATGTTGTCTCGGAACTTCTCGTAGACGGGGTAGCGGGAGTGGCCGTCCTCCACCACGAACCTGAGCACCTCCTTGAAGGGCGTGTTCACCTCGATGGCCTTCATCTCGGTGCGGGGGACCATGACCTCCTCCACGGTGGTTTCTTTGAGCTCGAGGATCCGGCGGATCATCTCCCCCTCGTAATAGGGGAGGATCCCCCGCTCCTGCCAAAGCTTTATGAGCTCCCAGAGTTCCTCCTCCTCCACCTCGTAGGTGGATTCGCGCTGTTCGAGTTCCACCCCGAAGGGCCTGAGGATCCAGCGGGCCATGGCCCGGAAGGCCCGGATAAGGGGTCTCAGGGTGTTGGTGATCTTCCAGAGCGGGTTTATCACCAGGAGGGTCCAGGTCTCGGCCCGGTGGCGCGCCCAGTTCTTGGGGGTGATCTCCCCGATGAGGAGGAGGGAGGCGGTCATCACCGCGGTGGAAAGGAGGCCCGTCACGTAACTCGGCACCCCCTCGGGAAGGAGCCTGAGGAAGAGCAAGGTCGCCAGGGCGGAGGCCCCCACGTTCACCAGGTTGTTGAGGATGAGGAGCGCCGTGATGAAGTCGTTGGGCTCATGCAGGAGGTGCCTG
>JALVLL010000081.1 GCA_027027485.1 Candidatus Bipolaricaulota bacterium
GGCCCCGGGGGCGGAGGCTCCGGGGCCCCCTGGGGCTCATCCTCCCCCACGCCGGCTACATGTACTCGGGAGGGGTGGCGGCGGAGGGGTTCAAGGCCGCGGCCGCGGAGGGGAGGCCCGATGCCGTCCTCATCTTCGCCACCAACCACACCGGCTACGGCGGCGCCATCACCCTGGGCGAGCCCGAGACCTGGGTCACCCCCTTGGGCGAGGTCCCGGTGGACGGGGATCTTCTGGAAAAGATCGGGGAGCTCCCCGGGGTGGTACGGGACCGCCGGGCCTTCATCCGGGAACACGCGGTGGAGGTACAGCTCCCCTTCATCCAGTACCTCTTCGGTCCCGTGCCCTTCGTCCCCGCGGTGGTCTACACCCAGGACGCCAAGCTCATCCGGGAGTTCTCCGAGGGGCTCGCGAAGCTAGTGAGGGGAAAGCCCCTCTGGATCATCGCCTCGAGCGACTTCACCCACTACGAGCCCCAGGAGGTGGCGGCGGAGAAGGATAAGCGGGCCCTGGGGGAGATCCTGGAGCTGGATCTCGAGGGGTTCCTGGGGGCGGTGGAGGAGCTCGATATCACCATCTGTGGCGTCGGGGCCATAGCGATCGTTATGGAGACCTCCAGGCTCCTCGGCCTGAAGCCCCGGCTCATCTCCTACCGCACCTCGGGCGATGTCTCCGGCTACACCCGCGAGGTGGTGGGCTACGCCGCGGTGATCTTCCAGGGGAGAAGATGAGAAGCATGACCGGCTTCGGCAGGGGCTCCGCCGCGGGGGAGGGGTTCTCCGTCCAGGTGGACATGAGGAGCCTCAACCACCGGTTCCTGGAGGTGAGGGTGCGGGGGCTTTCGGATATGCCCTCCTTGGCCACGAGGTGCGAGGAGTTCGTGAGGGAGAGGTTTTCCCGGGGGAGCTTCGAGGTGAACGTCTCGCTGGACTTCGGCGGGTTCCGCCGTCCCAAAGCGATCAACCGCGATGCGGCCAGGGCCATGTGGGAAGGGATTCTGGGGCTGTCCCAGGAGCTGGGTATACCTTCCCCGCCCACCCTGCAGGACCTCCTCTCCCTGGGGGTGGTCCAGGAGGAGCTCCCCGACGAGGAGGCGATCTGGGGGACGTTGGAAAAGGCCCTGGAGGAGGCGGCCGAGGCCCTGCGGCGCTCCCGGGAGGCGGAGGGGAAGAGGCTCGAGGAGGCCCTGAGGCGGGAGGCCGGGAAGCTGGGGGAGCTCATCGGGCGGGCCGAGGAGGAGGTCCCCCGGGCGGAGGCCGCCTTCCGGGAAAAGCTTGGGAAAAGGCTTAAGGAGCTTTCCCTCCTCGATGAGGCCAGGATCGCCCTGGAGGTCTCCCTCTGGGCCGAGAGGACCGACGTGCGGGAGGAGCTCGATCGGCTGCGGGCACACAGGAAGCGCTTGGAGGAGCTCCTCGGGTCCGAGGGCCCGGTGGGGAGGGAGCTGGAGTTCCTGGCCCAAGAGATCACCCGGGAGGTCAACACCTTAGCGGCCAAATCCCGGGGCGTCCCCCTGGGGGAGATCGCCCTGGAGATGAAGCTATGCGCCGAGAGGATAAGGGAGCAGGCGCGGAACGTGGAGTGAGGGAGTTCCTGCCCGAAGGGTGGGGGGTCCAGGGGGAGAGGGG
>JALVLL010000082.1 GCA_027027485.1 Candidatus Bipolaricaulota bacterium
CACCACGGCCGACTTCCTCCCCGAGGGGGTGAAGGTGCATTCGGTGGGGGTGAGGCTCTTTTACCTTCACGACCGGGGATTGAAGCCCGCGAGCTTCGGCCTCTCCCTCCTGGGGAGATCCATCTCGAGCTCCCGGGTCGAGGTGGACATCGATCAGCTGGAGCAGCTCCTTTTAGGGCACGGCATCGAGGCCCCCGATGTCCCCGACGGTTACGTCGCCCTGAGTTACCGGGGCGATGTGATCGGGTGTGGCAGGGTGAGGAACGGTGTACTCTCGGCGGAGATCTCCAAGTCCCGCCGCAGGGAACTTTTGTCCGCCCTCCCATGGGAAAGGCGTCTTGAGGAGAGGTAGTGTGGATCACGGTTCGCTTTTCACAAAACCTGTAAAATGCTCCGCGGTGGGAAAAGAACGAGATCATTTACGCCCGTGAAAGGAGGAAGATGTGAGGAGAGCGGGTGTGGCACTTATCCTGGCCCTGGGGATCGGGGTCCTCGCGGTGCCGGGAGAAGTGATCCTTATCTTGGACGCCTCCAACTCCATGAACATCCCTTTCCAGGGGAAACCCCGCATCGAGTGGGCTAAGGACGCGCTCTCCACCTTGCTGAGGGAACTCCCCCAGGAGCTCTCATTCGGGCTCATCGTCTTCGGACACCGGATCTCCAGGAAGCAGGAAGCGGAGAGCTGTAAGGATGTGGAGTGGGTCCTGCGGGTCACCCGCCACGGGACCGAGGAACGCGAGCGGATCATCACCTGGATCGAGGGGATCGAGGCCAAGGGCAAGACCCCGCTGGCCTACGCCCTTTCTGTGGCCATGGAGGAGGCGCCCCGCGGTCCGTGCCGGATGATCCTGATCACGGACGGGATGGAGACCTGCGGGGGAGACCCGGTGGCCAAGGCCCGGGAGGTCAGGACGCGGGGATGCGTGGTGGATGTCGTGGGGCTCGCGGTAAAGCCCGAGGAAGAGGAGGCGCTGCGGGACATCGCCTCCGCCGGGGGAGGCCGCTACTGGAAGGTGGACGAGCTCGAGAACCTGGTCGCCATCCTGAGGGGGCTCGTGGCAGCCCCCGTGAAGCCCGCGGCTCCCCCCATACCGCCGGAGCTCGCCTGTTACGGGGTCGACCCGAAGATCGTGGCCCTCCTGGTGAAGTACCTCCCCTATCCGTACTCCGACCCCATGTGGTGCGTGATCCTATCGTTCCTCGAGAGGAACCCGCCCTCCAACGTGATCGTCGGCACCAACGATTCTGATACCCTATTCGGCACCGGCGGGAACGACCTCATCCTGGGGCTCGGGTGTTCGGATAAGATCCTGGGATTCGGCGGGAACGACCTCCTCATCGGTGGCCCCGGCGACGACGTCATCCAGGGCGGCGACGGGAGCGACCTCATCCTCGGCGGGGTCGGCCACGACATCCTCTTCGGCGGCCCCTCCGACGACATCATCTTCGGCGAGGACGGCGGGGACCGCCTCGAGGGAGAGGGAGGGAACGACGCCCTCTACGGGGGTCTCTCCGACGACACCCTCATCGGCGGCCCCGGCTGCAACATCCTGGACGGGGGCCCCGGACACAACTTCATCTACGATCGGGAGGGAGACTGCTGGAACCCCACGGTGAGGC
>JALVLL010000083.1 GCA_027027485.1 Candidatus Bipolaricaulota bacterium
CCATGGTGCCGAGGCCCCCGGAGGTGATGAGGCTTCCGGGGAGCTCGTGGAGGTAGTACTGGGCCTCCCACATCTGGTTCTGGCCCACATCGGAGACCACCAGGGCCTTCCCCTCCGTGGCCCGCCAGATCTCGTGGATCACGTACTGGGGGAGGAGCTTCCCCTCTTCCCTCAGGGGCCGCTCCCACCCCGATTCGCGGCGCCAACTCTCGATCTCCGCGAGCCACTCCCCCCGATCCCGGGGCTCCAGATGCGAAAGGAGCGCCCCGAGGAACTCCCGGGCGTCGGCCACCAGGGCGAGATCCGGGACGATGTTCTTCCCGATCTCCGCCGGGTCGATGTCCACGTGGACCACGGTGGCGTTGGGCGCGAACCTCCGGGGATCGCCGATCACCCGGTCGTCGAACCGCATGCCCACGGCGAGGAGCACATCGCAGGTCTGGATGGCGCGGTTGGCCTGTAGGGTCCCGTGCATCCCCGCCATCCCGAGGTAAAGGGGATGCGACCCGGGGATGGCCCCGATCCCAAGAAGGGTGGTGGCGACGGGGATCCCTCCCCGCTCGGCCACGGCAGAAAGCTCCCCGTGGCCCTCGGAGAGGAGCACCCCGTGGCCCGCGAGGATCAGGGGGCGCCGCGCGGCGTTGAGGAGCTGGACCACCCGCTCGACGGCCTCCGGGTCTATCGGGGGGTTGGATCCCACCTGCAGGAGCTCCACCTCCTCCGGGTAGGAGAACTCCGTCTCGGCGGCCTGGACGTCCTTGGCGATGTCCACCAGCACCGGGCCGGGCCTCCCGGTGCGGGCGAGGTGGAAGGCCGCCTTCAGCGTGGGCGCCAGCTCCTCCACATCGGTGACGAGGAAGTTGTGTTTGGTTATGGGCAGGGTGATCCCGGTGATGTCCGTCTCCTGGAAGGCGTCGGTCCCGATCACGGACGTGGGTACCTGGCCGGTGATGGCCACCACGGGGGACGAGTCCATATAGGCGGTGGCGATCCCGGTGACCAGGTTGGTGGCCCCGGGGCCGGAGGTGGCGAGGCACACCCCCACCCTCCCGGTGGCCCGGGCGTAGCCGTCGGCGGCGTGGGCGGCGGCCTGCTCGTGACGCATGAGCACGAACCGGACGGGGTAGCGGGAGAGGGCGTCGGTGATGTGGATCACCGCTCCGCCGGGGATCCCGAACACTACCTCCACCCCCTCTGCCAAAAGGCATTCCCACAGGATCTCGGCCCCTGTACGCCTCATCCTTCCTCCTTCAGAACCGCGCCGCCGGCTGCCGAAGCCACCCCCGCGGCGTAGCGGGCCAGATACCCCGGGGGGATATGGGGCGTCGGTATCCGTACCCCTTCGAGCCGCCGGGCGATCTCTCCTTCCGGCACCAGGAGGTCCAGGCGTTTCCCCGGGATATCGATGGCGATCTCATCCCCCTCCGTGACGGCGGCGATGGGCCCCCCGTGGGCGGCCTCGGGGGAGACGTGGCCGATGGCCGCCCCCCGGGTGGCGCCGGAGAAGCGCCCGTCGGTTATCAGCGCCACCCGGTCGTCCACCCCCATACCCGAAAGGAGCGCCGTTGGAGCCAACATCTCCGGCATCCCCGGGGCCCCTTTCGGACCCACG
>JALVLL010000084.1 GCA_027027485.1 Candidatus Bipolaricaulota bacterium
CCGCGGTCCATCCCGAGAAGCCGCCTCATGAGTGGGCCTCCCTAAAGTTTGGTGAGGTGGAGATCATGCTCTGGCGTAAGGACGGGGCACGGGAGGAGTATCCAGGCCTGGAGATCCCGGAGAGCCCGGCGAGCTTCATCGCCTACGTCTACGTCGACGATGTGGATGCCCTCTACGAGCGGGTGAAGGGAAAAGCGGAAGTTCTGATGGAACCCAAAGACCAGTTCTACGGGCTGCGTGAGTTTGCCATCCGCGACCCCTACGGTTTCGTCTTTACCTTCGCCCAGGAGCTGGAAGGGCCTCGCTCAGGCTGATGGGCTAATATGGACTGGAGGTGATTTCAATGCAGATCTTTGCGCTGACCGATCCCCGGGAGGTGGCAAGTGCCTACCCCTGTGCCACCGAGACCCCACGGCCCTTCTGGGCCGATGGCCTCAATCTCTCTAGGGAGTGGTTCGCAGCGAACCTGGGAAGGCACGTAGAAGGTTTCCACGTGGAAGAGGGCGGGAAGGTGGTCGGCCACATCTACTGGGCCCCCTCGGAGAAGGCCCTGGTCCCTTATCGGACGGAGCCCGGGGTGGCCTGGGTCTATTGTGAGTGGGTCCAGCGTGCCCATCAGGATCGGGGCTACATGCGGGCCCTGTTTTCTGCCTTCATCGATCATTTGAAAGCTAACGGCTATAAGGGGGTTTTAGTGGGAGCCACTGAATACGAGGGTTACATGCATTACTCCCACTTCCAGGTGCGCGGCTTCCGGGTGATCCGTGAGGGAAACGGGGGAAAGCTCATGTACCTTCCGCTTTCGCAGGATTCGGTTCAGGTGAAGCCGTTCAATCCTAATATCCCTGTGGAAGGGAAAGCCCCGGTTGAGGTGTTGGTAATCGGGTCCCTCTTCTGCCCCGTGGGGGCGGCAACGGTCCTTTACCTGCGCAAGGTGGCAGCGGAATTCGGCGATCGGGTTGTGCTTAAGGAAATTCCGGCGGGGCCGGAGGCCCTGGCCCGCTACGGCGTGGCCGACGGGATCTTTATCAACGGCGAGCCTGCCTTCTTCGGGCCCGTCACTGAAAACCAGGTCCGCACTGCAATTAGCGAAGCGCTGGGGGGATCGTAGGCACAAGAATAGCATGAGCGTGCGGATAGTGGAGCTCACCGAGGAAAACCTGGATCAAGCCCCCGAGTGGGAAGGACCTCCTTACAGCTGTAAGTACTGCCTCTACTGGGAACATCCCGGGGTTCAGGCCGATCGCGGGTTCCACGAAAAGGCGCTGGAAAGGAAGCGTGCCTGGCTGCGGCGGGTGCGGGAGGGATGGGGAAGCTGCGGCAAGCTCCTCGTTGTCGATGAGCGGGTGGTCGGCTATGCCCAGTATGCCCCGGCCCGGTACCTTCCGGGGGCGGCGGGATACCCTGCGGGGCCGGTGAGCGAAGACGCGGTGTTGATAGCGTGCCTGTCCATCCCTGAGAAGGAACACCGGGGACGGGGGTTCGGGAGTGTCCTCCTCTCAGCAATCTTGGAGGAGCTGTGGGCAAGAAAGATCGCGGCGGTGGAGACCTTTGCCCGCCGGGGAAGTTCCGAAAACCCATCCGGCCCGGTGGAGTTTTACC
>JALVLL010000085.1 GCA_027027485.1 Candidatus Bipolaricaulota bacterium
CGCTTATGGGGTGGTCCCCATCGAGAACTCCCTCACCGGCAGCATCCGCGAGAACTACGACCTCCTCCTGGAACACAGCCTCCACATCGTGGGCGAGACCGAGATCCGGATCCGCCACTGCCTCCTAGCCCTGCCCGGGGTGCGGCTGGAGGATGTGCGGCGGGTGCTCTCCCACCCCCAGGCCCTGGCACAGTGCGAGCGGACCCTGCGGGCCCTCCTCCCCGGGGCGGAGCTCGTGCCCGTGTACGACACCGCCGGGAGCGCCCTCATCATCCGCAGGGAAGGCCTCCGGGACGCGGTGGCCATCGCGGGGCGGCGGGCGGCGGAGATCCATGGGATGGCGGTGCTCGCCGAGGACATCGCGGACTCGCCCGAGAACTACACCCGGTTCCTGGTCCTGGGACGGGAGCCCGCGGTCCCCCGGGGACCGGCCAAGACCTCCATCGTGTTCTCCGCGGAGAACGTCCCCGGGGCCCTGTACCGCTGCCTCGAGCCCTTCGCCGTACGGGGGATCGATCTCACCAAGATCGAGTCACGCCCCATGAAACGGCGCCGCTGGGAGTACCTCTTTTACGTGGACTTCATCGGCAGCGTCCACGAAGCACGGTGTCGGGAGGCCCTGGGGGAGCTCCGCGAGCGGACCATTTTCCTGCGGATCCTGGGGAGCTATCCCCGGGGCATCGGTTAAGGGCCGTCCTCGGTCCCGCTTCCCCAGAGGTCGAGGCGCCGCTTGAGCGCCTCCAGGGAATCGCCCCCGGTGCGCTCCAGGACCGCATCCGCCAACACCAACGCCACTATGGCCTCGCCCACGATGGATGCCGCCGGCACCGCGCACACGTCGGACCGCTCCCGGTGGGCGAGGACCTCCCTCCCGGTCGCAAGGTCCACCGACCTCAAGGGCTTCATCAGCGTGGGTATGGGCTTCATCGCCGCCCGGACCACCACCGGCTCCCCGTTGCTCACTCCCCCCTCGATCCCCCCGGCGCGGTTGGTCGCGCGGCGGATCCCGCCCCCCGGATCCCGAAGGATCTCGTCGTGTACCTCGGAGCCGTACCGTTCCGCCGCCCGGAAGCCGAGGCCGATCTCCACGCCCTTTATTCCCGGGATGCTCATCAGGGCCCCGGCTAACCGTCCGTCGAGCCTCCGGTCCCAATGGACGTATGAACCCAGGCCAGGGGGCACCCCGAACGCGATCACCTCGAACGCGCCACCCACCGTGTCCCCCACGGCCCGGGCGGCGTCGATCCGGGCGAGCATCTCCGCCTCCGCCCCGGGGTCGAGGCAGCGCACCGGGGAGCGGTCCGCCCGCGCGTTGATCTCCTCGGGGGGGAGCCCCAGGGCGAGGGGGTCCACCTCGGCCCGCGCGGTGTGGATGGAGACCACGTGGCTCGCGATGGCCACCCCGATCTCCCGCAGCAACCTCTTGGCGATGGCCCCCAGTGCCACCCGGGCGGCGGTCTCCCGGGCGCTGGCGCGCTCGATGACGTCCCTCAGGTCCCCGTGTCCGTACTTTAAGTGTCCGGCCAGGTCGGCATGTCCCGGGCGGGGCACGGTAACCGGCCGGTAACCGGGAGGGGGCTCCCCGAAGGGCTCCATGATCC
>JALVLL010000086.1 GCA_027027485.1 Candidatus Bipolaricaulota bacterium
GACGCGGCTGGGGCGGATGGGGCAATCCCTACCCCTACTGTCGCGCGTTCCCCTGGCTCCCCCGCGGATGGTGGCGCTTCGGCTATGCCCCCTACGCCGGCTATCCCGGCTGGGGCTGGGGCGGGTGGTGGCGGCCGCGCTGGTACGGTCCTTACCCCTACCCTTGGAGCCGGTGAGGCGATGAGGGTCTGCGTCCCCAGCGCCGGAGGAGGGGGTCTCGATGACCTGGTGGGGGAACACTTCGGGCGTTCCCCCACCTACACCATCTACGACACCGAGACCGGCGCGGTGGAGGTCCTCCCCAACGCCTCGGAGCATATGGGCGGGACGGGGCTCCCGGCGGAGCACCTGGCCCGGGCAGGGGTGGACGTGGTGATCTGCTCCGGGATCGGCCGCCGCGCCGTGGAGCTCCTGGAAAGCCACGGGATCGAGGTGGTCACCGGCGCCTCCGGCACCGTGGGCGAGGCCATCCGCGCCTGGAAGGAAGGGCGCCTGGGCGGAGCAGTTCCCTGCGACCACGGCGGTAGCTGTGACCACTGACCCCACCACGCGTCACGTGTCACGCGTCACGGACGGCATTCGGATAGCCGTCGCCTCCGGCAAAGGGGGAACGGGCAAGACCACCGTGGCGGTGAGCCTCGCCCTCTCCTTAGCAGCCTCCCGGCGGGTTCAATTCCTCGACTGCGACGTGGAGGAGCCGAACGCCCACATCTTCCTCCACCCCGAGATACACGCGCGGCGGCCGGTGGAGCTTTTGGTGCCGGAAATCGACCTCGACCGTTGCACCCGGTGCGGGGCATGCGCCAAGGCGTGCCGGTTCGGGGCGTTGGCGGTGATCGGAGAGCGGGTCCTCTTCCACCCCGAGCTGTGCCACGGCTGTGGCCTGTGCCGGATGGTATGCCCCGTGGGGGCCATCACCGAGGTCCCCCGGACCATCGGCTGGGTGGAGGAGGGTTCCGCCGGGGGAATCCTCTTCCGCCGGGGGATCCTGGAGGTGGGGGAGCCCATGGCCACCCCCGTCATCCGCCGCCTCAAGCAGGAGATGTCCCCGGATCACCTGACCATCCTGGACGCCCCGCCGGGGACGGGATGCCCGGTGATCGAGACCTTGAAGGGGGCCGATTTCGCCCTCCTCGTTACCGAGCCCACCCCTTTCGGCCTCCACGATCTAAGGCTCGCCGTGGGAGTCGTCCGGGAACTCGGGATACCGGCGGGGGTCGTGATCAACCGGGACGGGATCGGGGATGACTCGGTGGAGGGGTTCCTCGAGGAGAACGGCATTCCCCTCCTCATGCGGATCCCCATGGACCGGCGGATCGCGGAGGCCTACGCCGAGGGGATTCCCCTGGTCCAGGCCTTTCCGGAGTGGAAGGAGAGGTTCGTGGCCCTATACGAGGCCATAGCGTCCCGAGTGGGAGTGACGGGATGACCGAGCTCGTCGTCATCTCCGGAAAAGGGGGGACTGGCAAGACCACGGTGGTCGGCTCCTTCGCCGCCCTGGCGGAGAGGGAGGTGGTGGCCGACTGCGACGTGGATGCCGCCAACCTCCACATACTCCTCGGGGGAGAGGTGGTGGAGAAGGCCCCCTATCACGGCTCCGAGACGGCCGTAATAAACCAGGAAAAGTGCATCGCCTGCGGGGCCTGTGCCCGGGTATGCCGGTTCGATGCCATCCGGGTGGAGGGCGACCTGTACACCGTGGACCCCCTCTCGTGCGAGGGCTGTGGGGCCTGTGCCCACGTCTGTCCCGTGGGGGCCATCTCCATGGAGGAGCGCCAGTCCGGTTGGATCTACGTCTCCCGCACTCCGTACGGGACCTTGGTGCACGGAGAGCTCCTCCCCGGGGAGGAGAACTCAGGGAAGCTCGTGACCCAGGTCAAGATGCGGGCCCGGGGGATCGCCCGGAAGGAGGGTGCCAAGCTCCTCCTCATCGACGGAAGCCCCGGGATCGGCTGTTCCGTGATCGCCTCCCTTTCCGGGGCCCATGCGGCCCTCATCGTGGCTGAACCGAGCCTTTCGGCCCTGCATGATCTCAAGAGGGTGGCCGGAGTGGCGCGCCACTTCAGGAGCCGGCTCTTTTTGGTGCTGAACAAGGCCGATCTGAGCCCTTCCATCGCGGAGAGGATCCGGAAGGAAGCCGGGGACGACGGCATAGTCTACCTCGGCGAGATCCCGTACGATGAGGACGTGACCGCGGCCCAGGTCTTGGGGAAGCCGGTGGTGGTGCATTCCCGTGGGCGGGCGGCCGCTGCGTTGCGGGCCATCTGGGAGCGGCTGAAAGGGGAGCTCGGGCCATGGGGATGAACGCGGCCCCGCGCACCGACCACCTTGAAGAGGCCCTCTCCTACTTCGAGGAATTCCTCCGCAAAAAGGGATTCAAGATCACCCAGACCAGGCTCCGCATCGCCGAGCGGGCCCTCTCCGCCACCGGGCACTTCAGCGCCATGGACCTCTGGGATTCGCTCGGGGACCGGAGGGCCTCCATCGCCACCGTGTACCGTACCCTGGAGCTCCTGGAGGAAGCGGGCCTCGTGCGCCGCTGTGTGTTCGCGGGGTCAAGCGGGGCGATCTACGAATCTTATCTTGGAAAGCGCCGTGGACACGGGCATCTCATCTGCCAAAGCTGCGGGCGGGTGATCGAGTTCCAGAGCGCCGCCATCGAGGAGGAGCTCCGGCGGATCGCCGAAGCCCACGGTTTTTGCCTCCAGGAGGTGGTGATCCAGGGGGTCGGCCTCTGCCGGGACTGCCGCGGGGCCCGGGGATAGAGCCCATGGCCGGCTTGGTGGAGGAGCTTCTTGCGGCCGCGGAAGCACACCTTAGGGATTTAGTGGTGGATCGCGTAGTCATCGGCCTCGCCTATACCGCGGTGCTCCTTTCCGACAGGAGGGCAGGGGTGGCGGCCACCCTTCTTGAGGGCACGGGCTGTCGTGTCCACCCCCGGGCGGGGGAGCTCGCGGGGCGGCCCGCACGGGCCCTCGCCCAAGGGCTTCTCTCCCCGGATCCCCTCGAAGCCTCCTTGGGGCTTGCTGTGGTGAACGCCGTCCTGGGGGAAGACGCGGGGCCATCGCCGGATCCGGTGGAGGCCATGGGGGTCAAGGAAGGGGATGTAGTAGGGGTGGTGGGGTATATCGGTCCTCTCGTGGGCTCCCTGCGGAAGGTGGCCCGGGAGGTGTTGGTGTTCGAGCGGAACCGCTCGCGTCCCGGGACGCTCCCGGACTGGGCGGTGGAGACCGAGCTTCCGCGTTGCGACGTCGTTTACATCACCGGAACCGCGTTCGCCAACAAGACCATCGGGCGGCTGTTGGGGCTTTGCCGGGGCAGGTTAGCGGTGGTCGGCCCCTCGACCCCCATGCGGGCGGGGCTCCTCGAGCGGGGGATCGACTACCTCTTCGGGGCCCGGGTGCGCGACCCCGAGGCGGTGTTACGGGCCGTGTCCGAGGGCGGCGGAACCAAAGCCCTCTTCCACCACGGCCTGGAGAAGATAGCGCTGGGGCCCGTTAGGTCGCCAAGGCTCCCAGGTTAGAGCTCCGCTTCCCTTCGGCCTCGCGTTCCACAAAACGGGACTGAGCGAACGGCTTTGCCTCCATTGGCGTCATGGTAAACTGTCCTGTGATGCCTCGGGAGGACTTCATGGCTGAGGACATAGTGCAGACGATGGTGAAGCGCATCGTCGCGCGTTTCCGCCCGTTACGGATAGTGCTCTTCGGATCGCGGGCACGGGGGGAAGCGGGAAAGTGGAGTGACGTTGATCTCTTGGTGGTGCTGACGGAGGGAGCTGACAAACGTAGGGCCACGGTGGAGATCCTCCGTGCTCTGGCGGACCTGCCGGTGAGCAAGGATGTCATCGTTACCACACCCGGTGAGATCTCCCGTCGAGGGCACATCATCGGCAACGTGCTTCGAAACGCGCTAAGAGAGGGAAAGGTTGTCTATGAGCGATCCCGAACTCCGCGCTGAAGCGCTGCGCTGGTTGGTTTTCTCCCGTGAAGACTTGGCGGTAGCCGAAAGACTCCTCGGCTTGCCGGAAGCTGTACCCCGACACATTTGTTGGTTCGCCCAGCAGGCGGCGGAAAAAGCCCTAAAAGCCGCCTTGATATTGGAGGGCGTAGATTTTCCGTTCCGCCACGACTTGGATGCACTTCGTAACCTTCTCCCCGATGGATGGACGGTGAAAAAGAAGTTCCCGGATCTGGCTGAACTTACGGTGTGGGCAGTAGAGGCCCGCTATCTGGGTGATTGGCCGGAGGCCACCCGCGACGATGCCGAACGGGCAGTTGCCCAAGCTCGAGCAGTTTTGGAATCCATAATCCTCGACTTCAAGCGCCGCGGCGTGAAGGTCGATGAAAGGGATCGTGCAACATGAACCATGCTCCTATCCCCAAGGAAGTTATTTTCGGACCCGTTCCTTCCCGTAGGCTGGGGAGGTCCCTGGGGATAAACAACATCCCCCCGAAGGTCTGTTCCTATTCCTGCGTTTACTGCCAGCTCGGGCGGACCCCCAGGATGGAGGCCGAACGCAGGGACTTCTACGCCCCTGCGGAAATCGTCCGAGAAGTGAAGAAACGGGTCGGGGAGCTCCGCGACAGAGGGGAACGGGTGGATTACCTGACCTTCGTCCCCGATGGCGAACCTACGCTGGACCTGAACCTGGGGAGGGAGATCTCGGCCCTGAAGGACCTGGGCATCCCCATCGCCGTGATCTCCAACGCCTCGCTCACCGGCCGGGCCGACGTCCGGGAGGAGCTCTCCGCGGCGGATTGGGTCTCCCTCAAGGTGGATGCCGCCCACGAAGAGGTCTGGAAGAGGGTCAACCGTCCACACAAATCCCTTTCGTTAGACGAAATCCGTAGGGGGATCCTGGAGTTCGCCCGCGAGTTCGAGGGGATACTGGTCACGGAGACGATGCTCGTTTCCGGGACCAACGACTCCGAGGAGGAGATCGCCGCCGTGGCCGAATTCCTGGCCGCGGCGAAGCCGAAGATCGCCTACATCGCCATCCCCACCCGTCCCCCGGCGGAGCCCTGGGT
>JALVLL010000087.1 GCA_027027485.1 Candidatus Bipolaricaulota bacterium
CCGGGTGGGGCTCACCGGGGTCACCATGGCCGAGTACTTCCGGGATGAAGAGGGCAAGGACGTCCTCCTTTTCATCGACAACATCTTCCGCTTCGCCCAGGCGGGTTCCGAGGTATCGGCGCTTCTGGGGCGGATGCCGTCGGAGGTGGGGTACCAGCCCACCCTGGCCTCGGAGATGGCGGAGCTCCAGGAGCGGATCACCTCCACCCGCCGGGGCTCCATCACCTCGGTCCAGGCAATCTACGTCCCCGCCGACGATTTCACCGATCCCGCTCCCGCCACCGTGTTCGCCCACCTGGATGCCACCATCACCTTGACCCGCGAGCTCGCCGAGAAGGGGATCTACCCCGCCGTGGACCCCCTCCAGTCGGACTCCCGCCTCATGGACCCCCGGATCATCTCCCCCGAGCATTACGAGGTGGCCCAGAGGGTGAGGGCGATCCTACAGCGGTTCGTGGATCTGCAGGACATCATCGCCATCATGGGGATGGAGGAGCTCTCCGAGGAAGACCGCACCACGGTGATGCGGGCCCGGAAGATCCAGCGGTTCTTCGCCCAGCCCTTCCACGTGGCCGAGCACTTCACCGGGAGGAAGGGGGTCTACGTGCACCTCGAGGACACCATAAAGGGCTTCAGGATGATCGTGGAGGGGGAGCTCGACGATGTCCCCGAGCAGGCCTTTTACATGAGGGGGACCATCGAGGAGGTCCTGGAAGCGGCGGGGAAGCTGAGCCGGGCCACGGCCTGAGCTCCGGGATCTCCTCGGGGTTATCGCGCCCGGAGCCGGACCGAAAGCCTCTCCCAAAGGAAGACCACCGTCCCCGTGAGGAGGATGAGCAGCGTGGCCATGGCCGAGGCCGCCCCGAACTGCCTTCCCCCGATGAGCTGGTAGATGGCCAGGGGGATGGTCACAAGCCCCGGCCGGGAGAGCATCGCCGCCGCGGTCATCTCCCCCAGGGAGAGGGCGAAGGAAAAAGCCCAGGCAGCGGCGATGGCCCGTGAAAGCAGTGGCAGCTCCACCGTGAGGAAGGCCCAAAGGGGCCCTGCCCCCAAGGTCCGAGCGGCCTCCCTGAGGGAGGGATCCAACGATTCCCAGATGGGGCCTACCAGCCGCACCACGAAGGGGTAGGTGAGGAGGACGTGTTCCAGAACGATGCCCCAAGGGGTCCCCCGGAGAGCGGAGAGGGGCCAGGTCCTGAAGGAAAGCAGGATCGCGAGGCCGAGGACCACGGAGGAAACCGCGAGCGGAGCCAAGAGGACCGCCTCCAGGACCCTGGCGCCGGGCACCCTCCTCAGCCCCCTGAGCCCCCAGCAGATGGCGATCCCCACGACCATGGCCCCCGAGGCGGAGACCACGGCCACCAAGAGCCCGATCCCGATCGCCCCCAAATACGGGGCCCCGATATGGGGGCTGTAGGAGGCGGAGAGGATCACCCTGTACCAGTGGAGCGTCGGCCCTGCCCTGAGGAAGGAGTCGGCCACCACCGACCCCATGGGGCCGAGGAACAGGATAGCCGCGAGCACGAGGTAAGCCAACCATAGGATATGCCGCGGGCTGGAGAAAAGCGGCGTTTTCGGAAGGCCCCGTCCCCCCTCCACC
>JALVLL010000088.1 GCA_027027485.1 Candidatus Bipolaricaulota bacterium
TCCCCACCATCTCCAATGCCTGGAGCCCGATGGAGCCTGTCGCGCCCAAGATGGCTATCCTCATGCCATAACGAATCTCCCGCGGGAATCGAGATAAAGCAAGGGGGAAAGAGGCTAAATCCCGGGGATCAGAATAGCCAGTCCCGCATGAGCTCCTTCAGGTCCACCAGGAACTTCTCCCTGGGGCCCTCTTCCTTGTTTCGCCCGAGATCAAGGACATAGACGTAGTCGGCGATCCTTATGGCCTCGCGGATGTTCTGCTCCACCAGGACCACGGCCTTCCCCTCGTTCTTCAGGTCCACCAGGTGATCGCGGATCATCTTGGCGAATTTGGGCGCGAGGCCCGCGGTGGGCTCGTCCACGAGGAGGAGCTTGGGGTCGGACATAAGCGCCCGGCCCAACTCCACCATCCGCTGCTCGCCGCCGCTCAAGAAGCCGGCCTTCACCTTTCGCTTCCTGGCGAGGTTCGGGAAGCGCTCGTAGTTCTCGGCGAGCTTCCTCTGGATCCTGGCCTTGTCGCGGCGGAAGGTCCACGCCCCCATCACCAAGTTCTCCTCCACCGTCATGTAGCGGAAGACGTTGCGGCGCTGGGGGATGTAGGCGAGCCCCTTCACCAGGGCCTGGTAGGGGGCGATGCCGGTGATGTCCTCTTCATGGAAGGCGATCCTCCCGCGGTTCGGTTTGAGGAAGCCGTAGATGGTCTTGAGGAGGGTCGATTTCCCCACCCCATTGGGGCCGATGATGGTGGTGATCTGTTGGGCCTCCGCCCGGAGTGAAACCCCTTGGAGGACGTTTATGTCCCGATAGTAGCCGGCATAGACCTCTTCCACCGATAGCATCTCACTCCCCCAGGTACGCCTCCACCACCCGCTCGTCCTCTTTGGCCCCCTCGGGGGTGCCGTCGTAGATCTTCTCGCCGCCGCTCAGGACGATGAGCCTTTGGGAGAGGGTGAAGATGGTCTGGAGGTCGTGGCTTATGATGATGAAGGTGCGGCCCTCGCGGTGCATCTCGCGGATATAGCCGTGGATCTCGAGCTTCAGTTTCGGGTGTATTCCGGCGAAGGGCTCGTCCATCATGATCACCTTGGGATCGAGCATGAGGACCCTCCCTATCTCCAGGAGCTTCTGCTGGCCCCCGGAGAGGTTGCGGGCGTACTCCTTGCGGAGGTGGTAGATCTTCAGGAAGGACAGGATCTCCATGGCCTTCCTCCTGATCTCCCTGTCGCTCCTCCTTTGGGGCGAGGCGTAGGCCGGGACGAACATGTTCTCCAGCACCGTCATCCTGCGGAAGACCTGGGTGACCTGGAAGGTCCTCCCGATCCCCCTGCGGGCGATCTCATAGGGGGGAAGGCCGTCTATCCTTCTCCCTTGGAAGATGATCTTCCCGGAGGTGGGCTTGAGGACCCCGCTTATCAGGTTGATGGTGGTGGTCTTCCCCGAGCCGTTGGGCCCGATGATCCCCAGGAGCTCGTTCTCCTCCACCTTGAACGAGAGGCGGTTCACCGCCCGGATCCCGCCGAAGTCCTTCACCAGGTCGACTACCTCAAGCACCTCCCCCTCCTGGGCTCACCCCGGGCTCCGGGCTCTCCGGGAGCTCGAGCTCCGGCTCGGTCTTCGCCTCGACCCTCCTTCCCGCTAGGCGCTGGTATAGCGGCCAGATGAGGCCGTTTTGGGAGAAACGGAGGATGAGGATAAGGGCAAGCCCGAAGATCACGAACCGCCACATCCCAATGGCCCGGAGGTACTCCTGCAGGAACTGGACCACCAGCGCTCCCGACACCGCCCCGGCCAGGGACTCGATCCCCCCGATCACCGCCATGGCGATGATGAGCCCCATCCGGGGGAGCTCCATAATGGAGTTCGGGGTGAGGGTCCCTACGTAATGGGCGAAGAACCCGCCCGCCACCCCGGCGAAGGCACTCGAGACCACGAAGGCCATGATCTTGTAGCGGACGATGTTCACCCCCATGGCCGCCGCGGCCTGTTCGTCCTCCCGGATGGAACGGAAGAAAAGCCCGTATTTGGAGCGCAGAAGGAGCCACATGAGGGTGAGGGAGGCCGCCAGGATGCCGAGGATGGTGTAGTAGTAGGGGATCTTGTTCTCGATCCCGCCGAAAAGATACGGCACCGTGAGGCCCATGTCCCCGCGGGTCAGGCGGTACTCGGCGTTCAGGGTGATCCGGGTGATCTCGGAGAAGGCGATGGTGAAGAGCGCCAAGTACGGCCCGCTCAGGCGCAGAACGAGCATCCCGATGAGAAGCCCAACGAACGCCGCCGCCGCGATCCCGCACAGGAACCCTCCCCAGATGGGGAAGCTCGCCTTGATGACAAGAAGCGCCGAGGTATAGGCCGAGATCCCGGCCAGGGCCATGGTGGCGAAGGAGAACTGGCCCGTGTAGCCGGCCAGGAGCGTCCAAGAGGAGGCAAGGAGCGCGTAGTAGAGCCCGATGATGGCCACATGTAGCCAATAGGAGTGCAGGATGAAGGGGACCGCGAGCGCCAGAGCCCCGATCACCATCAAGGCCGCGAGGTTCACCTTGCGGATCCCCTTCTCGCTCATTCCAGCCTCACGAACTTCTCCCCGAAGAGCCCCGTGGGCTTGAAGAGGAGTACCAGCGCCAAAAGCAGCACCCCGAAGGCGTTCTTGTAGGCGAGGCCCCGGGTGGGGTCCAAGAAGAAGACCGATCCCAAACTCTCCACGAGGCCGAGGAGGATGCTGGCGATGATGGCCCCCCTGATGGAGCCCATCCCCCCCAGGACGATGATCACGAAGGACTTCACCCCGGGCAGGATCCCCATAACCGGCGAGATCAGGAACACGGGGCCGATCAGGGCCCCGGCGGCGCCGGCGAGCCCGACACCGATCCCGAAGGCGAGCAGGTTCATGCGCACCGGGTTCACACCCACGATGGCCGCGGCGTCCCGGTCCTGGCTCACCGCCCGCAGGGCCTTCCCGATGAAGGTGCGGCCGATGACGTAAAGGAGCACCAGCATGATCACGATCCCCACCCCGGCCACCACCAGGCGGTTGTTGTCGATGAAGAGGAACCCCAACTTGGTTACCCCGGGGATGAAGTCCGGGGGACGCTTGGTCCAGGGGCCGAATAGGGCCATGGCCAGGTTCTGGAGGAAGATCCCGATGCCGAAGGTCATGAGGATGGCGTACTCGCCCTTTCTCTCCACCTTAGGGGTGTAGAGGGGCTTGAGGAGGAGCTGGTGGATCAGTATCCCCACGGCCATCACCCCGAGCATCCCCACGAAGACCGCGGCGATGGGGTGGAATCCCAAAAGGGTGGCGAGGTAATAGGAAAAGAAGCCGCCGATCATGTAGCAGTCGCCATGGGCGAAGTTCACGATCTTAAGGACCGAGAAGATGAGCGAAAGCCCCACGGCCATGAGGGCATAGATAAGCCCCACGATGAGGCCGTTCACCACTTGGGCCAGATAGAACTCGAGCATCTATCCCCCGTCCCGAGAAGTAAAAAGGGGAGGGGGCATTTCCCCCCTCCCCATATCGCCCTTACGGCTTGAGGATGGCGGGCCAGAGGAGGAGGGCCTCGGTGTACTTCTGGCCCACCTCGGTGTACTGGATCACCACCGCCTTGGCCCCGGGCCACTGGTGGTACATCCAGGCGGGTTCCTTCTCGGTGGAGAAGTAGATGGTGCCCAGTACCCCGTCGTGGCGGACCTTCTCCAGGGCCGCTACGATGTCGTCGGGATCGGTGGATTTCGCCATCTCGATGGCCTTCACCAGGGTGTAGATGGAGTCGTAGGCCTCCATGGCGGCGAAGGTGGGGGTGCGGCCGTACTTCTCCCGGAACTTGCTCACGAACTCCTTTATGGCCGGGGTAACCCCGAGGATCGGGTGGTAACCGGTCTTGGTGATGACGAAGAGGCCGTAGTCGCCCACCGTCTCCCAGAACTCGGGGTAAAGGGCGCTGGTCCCCACGGCGAACATGGCGGTTTCCCGGGTGGGGGCGAGGCCGATCTCGGCGGCCTGCTTGACGATGAGGTACTCACCGGTTCCGGTGAAGATGTTCATGATGAGGTCCGGGCGCGGCCTCATGGCCTTGAAGCGCAGAAGCTGTGGGGTGAAGTCGGTCACGGTGCGCTCGGCCACGATGTAGGTGTATTTCACCTTCTCGCCGTAGATGTTGGGTTTGGTGCCGAGCTCCCGCTCCAGGACCCCGTTCACCCCCAGGCCCCAGTCGGTGTTCTCCACGATGGCCACCACGTTCTTAAAGCCCACGGCCCGGATCCAATCGGCCACCTTGGTGTAGAAGAGGGAGTTGGCCGGGGCGATACGGAAGACGTACTTGTACTGCTTGGCGGTCAGCACATCGGCCCACGCCTCGGAGATGATGAAGGGGAGCTTCCGGGCCTTGGCCACCTCGATCTCGGCCTTGGCCACGGCGGAGTGGAACTCGCCCACGACCCCCACGACCCCCATATCCGCCAGGCGGTTCATGGCCGCGGAGCCCTCCTCGGGGAGGCCGCGGGTGTCCTCCACCACCAGCTTGATCTCCTTGCCCAGGACCCCTCCGGCGGCGTTTATCTCCGCTACGGCCATCTCCATGGCGAGCTTCATCTCGTGGCCGCTTTCGGCGGCCCCGGGGGCGGAGAGGGGCGCCACACCTCCGATGAGGATGTACTCCGCAGCGCTGCCCAAGAAGCCCAATCCCAACGCAGCAAGCACCACGAAAAGCTTCCTCATATCCCCAACACCTCCTTTCCGAGATCGACACGCACGGAAAGCCTCGCTAAAGGGATCGCTCCAGCTTTCACCCCCCTTCGCGGCGTACCTCCAGGACCTTCAAGCCCTTATTGGAAAGCCATTGAGCCGCCTCATCGGCCCGGTCGCCCCGGAGGCGGACCACCACCTCGCGCATCGGTCCGGCCTTGGTGCGGTGGCAGGTATAGACGCTCACCACGTTCACCCCGTGCTCCTTCAGCGGTTCCAGGGCCTCGGCCAGGGCACCGGGGCGGTCCTCGAGCTCCAACACCTGCCTCACCCCTCCC
>JALVLL010000089.1 GCA_027027485.1 Candidatus Bipolaricaulota bacterium
GAACACCTGGGCCCCGGCCGGGCGGGGCAACTGGTACTCCGACTATACCGGCCCCGATAGGGACGGCGATGGGATCGGGGATGAGCCGGTGTACTTCGCCCGGAATGGCACCGATCCCGCCCCGATTGTCTCCCGCGAGGCGGTGGGCCGGATCCTGGGGGCTTTGGGGACGATGACCGCCCGGGAGGTGGTGCTCCGGGACGAGGCGGGAAAGGAGGTCACGCTCCGGGCGTTCGTCGCCGATGAGGCCCACGAGCGTTTCCTGGGTTTCCAAGCGGTCCCCGCGGAGTGGGCCCGCGATTATGCGATCCTTTTCGTATGGGATAAGCCCGTGAAATCCAGGTTCCACATGCGGAACGTCTATATCCCCCTCGAGCTCCTCCTCTTCGACCCCGAGGGGAACTTCGCCGGTGCGATCGCCATGGAGCCGGATCCTAAAAAGCTCTACTCCCCCGAGAAGCCCTTCTCCTTTGCCCTGGAGATACCGGCGGAGAGGTGGGAGGAGCTCGGCCTCGTCGGGGAGGTGCGCCTGATCCTCCCATGAGCTTCAGGGCCGTCTTCTTCGATCTCGACGGGACGTTGGTCCGATACCGGGGCGTGGACTTCGAGTCCAGCTGGGGCGCCCTGGGGGTCGCGGCCGGGATCCCGGAGGAGTGGAGGAGGGTCCAGGAGAAATACCTCCCCCATCCGGAACTCTACGACCGCTGGCTCCAGGAGAACGCGAGGCTCCTCGCGGGAAAGCCGGTGGCGCCCATCTTGGAGAGGCTCCTTCCCCCGCCCTATCCCCCGGGGGTGCGGGAAGCCATCGCCGAGCTCCGGAAGAGGGGATTCATCTTGGGAATCGTCTCCTCGGGGGTATCGCTGGTGGCCGATTACGTGCGGGAGGACCTCGGGCTCGACTTCGCGGTGGCCAATGTGTTGGAGGTCTCCGACGGGAGGTTCACCGGGAGGGCGATCCTCAGGGTCCCCCTTTGGGAGAAGGCCCGGGTGGTGCGGGAGATGGCGGGGAGGTTCGGGATCGACCTCCGCGAGGTGGCCTTCGTGGGGGACAACTTCAACGACATCCCCGTATTCGAGGACGTGGGACTCGGGATCGCCTACGCCCCTAAGGATCCCCGGGTGGCCCGAGCGGCCCGGTACGTGGCCCACGAGTTCCCCGAGATCCCTTCCTTGATCCCCTGATTTGACCGATCCAGCCGAGGTGTACACAATGGAGCCGGGGGCAATGGAAGAGAGGGAGAAGGAACTACAGCGTAAGTGGCGCGAGGTCCTCGGCTCCATCAAGGACCAGGTGCTCCGCGCTTGCCTTCCCGTCGATCCCTCCAAGGTCCGCCTCACGGGGAACGTCCTCGTCATCGAGGTGGACTCCAAGTTCAAGAAGAACTATGTCATGAGGAAGCTCCCCAAGCTCCGGGAGGCGGTGGAGGGGGTGCTTGGCCCCCTCTCCCTCCAGGTCACCGAGCTCCCCCTGGTGGAGGAACTGGAGCGGGTGAAGGAAGAGCCCTCCCAGGGGGCGAGGATCGTGGTGGTAGGGGTGGGAAACGGGGGGATAAACGCCCTCTCCCGGATCCGGGAGGCACGGCTGCGGGGGGT
>JALVLL010000090.1 GCA_027027485.1 Candidatus Bipolaricaulota bacterium
CGCCCCTCATGGCGCGGGCGGCGCAGGCCCTGCGCGTGCCCCGGGAGGCCATCTCCTGGGAATCGAGTTCCCGGAACACCTACGAGAACGCCCTGGCGGCGCGGGAGCTCCTCGGGGGGAGGCCCTTCGTACTCGTCACCTCGGCCTACCACATGCCCCGGGCCATGGAGACCTTCCGCGCGGTCGGCACCGATCCCATCCCCGCTCCCTGCGGCCAGCGCACCCTGCGCTCTTACATCCCCTACGACTTCATCCCCCGTTCCCTCAACCTCTGGCACTCGGCCCGGGCCCTCAGGGAGTACCTGGCCATCCTCTGGTACAGGATCCGCTGGTTTTAGTTCCCCAGCGGATTGTGAAACGGACAATCCCGTCTTAAAATCCGGCGGGATGTGTCTCGCCGTGCCGCTTAAGGTGATCTCCGTGGCCGGCAACGAGGCCACCGTGGACCTGGGGGGGACCCGATCCCGGGTGCGCTTGGACCTCCTCCCGGAGGAGGTGAAGCCGGGCGACTACGTCCTCGTGCATACCGGCTTCGCCATCCGACGCCTGGACCCCGCGGACGCCCACGAGACCCTGAAGCTCTTCGAGGAGATGCTCCGGGCGGAGGGGAGCGGGGATGGGGGGAACTGAGGTCTTCCGGCTGCGGGATCCGGCCCTCTCCCGGCGCTTGGCCGATCTCATCCGCAAGCTCGCCCCGCCGCATCCGGTGAAGATCGTCCACGTCTGCGGGACCCATGAGGCCGCCATCGCCGAGCACGGGCTCCGCTCGCTGCTTCCGGAAGGGGTGGAGGTCTACGAGGGACCCGGCTGCCCGGTTTGCGTCACCTCCACTGCCGATATCAACCTGGCGGTGAAGCTCGCCCTGGAGGAGGGGGCCATCGTCTGCACCTTCGGGGACATGCTCCGGGTGCCGGGCACGGAGCTCACCCTGGAGGAGGCCAGGGCGGAAGGGGCGGATGTTCGGGTGGTGCTTTCGGCGGCGGACGCCGTCCGGGTCGCCCGCGAAAACCCGGCCAAGGAGGTGGTCTTCTTCGCCGTGGGCTTCGAGACCACCGCCCCGGGAACGGCCGCCGTCCTCCTGGACTCACCGCCGGAGAACTTCTCGGTCCTCTGCTCCCATAAGCTCATCCCCCCGGCCCTGGAGGCGCTGCTCCGGGAGAACACCCAGGTTTCGGCCTTCCTCGCCCCGGGCCACGTCTCCACCATCATCGGGTCCGAGGCATACCGGGAACTCGCCGAGCGGTTCCGGGTTCCTGTGGTGGTGGGGGGGTTCGAGCCGCTGGACATCCTCTATGCCATCGCCCTCATCCTGAGACAGCTTCGGGAGGGACGGGGAGAGGTGGAGAACGCCTATCCCCGAGCGGTGCGCCCCGAGGGGAACGTAAAGGCCAAGATGCTTATCGCCAAAGCGTTCAGGGTGGTGGACGTCGTCTGGCGGGGGATCGGGGTCATCCCCGGTTCGGGGTTGGACATTTCCGAGGGTTTCTCCCGCTGGGACGCCCGCCGGAAATTCGGGATCGAGGCCGTGGTGGGGGAGGAGGAGGTCCCGGGCTGCCGTTGTCCCGACGTGATCATGGCCAAGGCCACCC
>JALVLL010000091.1 GCA_027027485.1 Candidatus Bipolaricaulota bacterium
TCCCCGGGATTTCACATTGGTTGCCTTTGGCGGGGCCGGCCCCCTGCACGGGGCGAGTCTGGCCCGCAAATTGGGAATTCCCAGGGTGTTGGTCCCCACCTGTGCGGGGGTCCTCTCGGCCCTGGGCCTAATCTCCGCCGACCTACGGCACACCTTCGTGCGCTCGCTGGTGGCGCCGCTGGAGGAGGTACCCCCCGATCGGATAAACGAGGTCCTCGCCGAGTTCCGCCGGGAGGCGGAAAGGATCCTCGCCGCCGAAGGGGTTCCGGAGGGAGCGAGGAGGTATCGTCCGGCGGCGGACCTACGCTACCGGGGCCAGGCCTACGAGCTCACCCTGCCTCTTCCGGACCGCCCCCTTGCCGGTGAGGATCTGCGGGAGCTGGCGGACAGGTTTCACCGCGAGCATGAGAGCCTCTACGGCTACGCCGTTCCCGGGGAGCCGGTGGAGCTTGTGAATCTGCGGCTCCTCGCCGTGGGGGAGACCGAGGCTCCCGAGCTTCCCGTGGTCTCGGCGAGCGGGAGCCTGAAGGAGGCCTTGATCGAGCGGCGATGCGTCTACTTTGGGGACGACTGGGTCGAGGCGCCGATCTACGCCCGCGAGGGGCTCCCGGCCGGGGCGGAGTTCCCCAGCCCGGCGGTAGTGGAGGGGAACGAGTCCACCTGTCTCGTGCCCCCGGGAAGCCGCGCCCACGTGGACACATATGGGAACCTGATTCTGGAGGTCTAGGATGGACCCGATAACGGTGGCCGTCGTGGGAAACGCCCTTTCGGGGATCGCAGAGGAGATGTCCGCGGCCCTCATCCGCACCGCCTACTCCCCCAACATCAAGGAACGCCGCGACTGTTCTTCAGCGCTCTTTAGTCCGGAAGGAGATCTTGTAGCCCAGGCAGAAAACATCCCGGTGCATCTGGGGGCGATGCCCTTCTCGGTGCGGGCGGCCATCGAGGCCTTCGCCGACTGGAGCCCCGGGGACATCGTCGCGTTGAACGATCCCTTCCACGGCGGGGCACATCTTCCGGACATAACCTTCGTGGCCCCGGCCTTTTATGATGGGGAGATCCTCGGGTTCGTGGCCGTGCGGGCCCACCACGCCGATGTGGGGGGAATGACCCCCGGAAGCCTCCCCGCCGGGGCGGTCGAGATCTATCAAGAAGGGCTCCGCATCCCGCCCGTAAAGCTTTGGCGAAGAGGGGAACTCGACCGGGATCTTCTTTCCCTGATCCTTGCCAACGTGCGCACCCCGTGGGAGCGGGAGGGGGATCTTAGGGCCCAGCGGGCTGCGATCGAGACCGGGATCAAGCGGCTGCGGGAGCTAGCGGAACGGGTAGGAAGGGGGACTCTGCTTTCCGTCACCCGGGCGCTCATGGATTACGCCGAGCGGAGGATGAGGGCCGCCATCCGCGCCGTTCCCGATGGAACCTATGCATTCGAGGACTCCCTGGACGAGGGCGTGGGGGTCTCCCTGCGGCTTGAAGTATGCGGAGACGAGATCCGGCTCGATTTCACGGGAAGTTCGCCCCAAGTGGACTACCCGGTGAACGCCCCGTTGGCGGTGACGGCGTCGGCGGTTTTCTACGCCCTTAAGG
>JALVLL010000092.1 GCA_027027485.1 Candidatus Bipolaricaulota bacterium
GCGGTGGGGAAGGCCATCGAGGAGGGAGGGTTCCCCCACCGGGAGGTCTCGATCCTCGCCGCGGGGTATCGCCTGGGGGTTCCGGTGACGATCCATATCGGGATCGGCCAAGACATCATCCACATGCACCCCAATTTCGATCCCTGTGCGGCCGCATCGGCCTCCTATAGGGACTTCCTCGCCCTGGCCCGCACGTTCCTGGAGCTCGAGGGCGGGGTCTTCCTCAACTACGGTACCGCGGTCATGGGCCCCGAGGTATTCCAGAAGGCCCTCTCCATGGCGCGAAATCTCGCCCACCAAGAGGGGAAACGCATCGACAGGATCACCACCGTGGTCTTCGATCTTTTGGATCTCGGCCCGGACATCCACCGCGAGGCGCCCCGGGACGATCCCCGCTATTATTTCCGCCCCTACAAGACGGTCCTCGTGCGGGCGGTGAAGAACGGGGGGAAAAGCTTCTACATCCGCGGAGACCATCGGGTGACCCTGCCGCACCTGAGACGGCTGATCTTGGAGCGGCTGTGAGGCTCACGCGGGAAAAGCTCGGGAGCTATCTTGAGCGCTTCCGGGGCCTGCGGGCCCTGGTGGTGGGGGACTTCTTCCTCGACAAGTACCTCCACCTGGACCGGAGGCTCTCCGAGACCTCCCTGGAGACGGGGCTCGAGGCCTATCAGGCGGTGGGGGTGCGCCCCCTCCCCGGGGCTGCGGGGACGGTGGCCAAGGACCTCGCGGCCCTGGGGGTAAAGGCTTATGCCTTGGGGGTGATCGGCGACGACGGCGAGGGGTATGAACTCGTGCGGGCCCTCGATGCCTTCGGGGTGGATACGTCCCCCCTCATCCGGAGCCCAAAGCGGCACACCCCCACCTACATGAAGCCGATCATGCGGGAGCCCGACGGCCGCGAGCACGAGCTCAACCGCATCGACATAAAGAACCGCACCCCCACTCCCCCGGACCTCGAGGAGGCGATCATCGCGCGCCTGCGGGAGCTTATTCCCGAGGTCCAGGGGGTGGCGGTGGTGGACCAGGTGGAGGAGGAGAACTGCGGGGTGGTCACCGATCGGGTGCGGGAGGAAATCGAGCGCCTCGCCGCGTCCTCCCCCGGGAAGGTCTTCATCGCCGACTCCCGGGCCCGGATCGGCCGCTTCCGTGGGGTGATCGTGAAGCCCAACCGCCGCGAGGCCGCCTTGGCCGTGGGGCTGGATCCCCGACGGATGGGGGAGCGGGAGCACCTCCTCCGGGCCGGGACGGAGCTTCAGCGGCGGACGGGTAAGCCCGTCTACATAACCGCGGGGGAAGAGGGCATCCATCTCTTCCTCGAGGGGGAGCACGTCCACATCCCCGCCGTCCCGGTGGATGGCCCCATCGACCCGGTGGGGGCCGGGGACGCGGTGATGGCGGCCCTGCTCGCGGGGCTCTGCGCCGGCGCGGACCCGGTGAAGGCGGCGGAGCTCGCGGTCCTCTGCGCCGCGATTACCGTCCGCAAGCTCGGCACCACCGGCGAGGCCTATCCCGACGAGATCCTCTCCCTTTTCGACACGATAGGAAAGGAACGGATCCGCTGATTTCAGTGGCGCTTATTT
>JALVLL010000093.1 GCA_027027485.1 Candidatus Bipolaricaulota bacterium
GTGAGCAGCAGCTCGGGCTCGGCCGCCTCGCGTCCCCCGTGGAGCCGGGCGGCCACCGGGTCGGACCCCATCAACACCGTGGTCGGGATCCTGGCGAAGCAGGCCGGGGCCTCCCGGGCCATCGTGGTCCTCGACGACCTCGCCCTGCGCACCGCCTGCCAGGCGGCAGGGGTGGATATCGTGATATCGCCGATCATTTCGGCAGCCAACGAGATCCAGGGCCACATCTTCGGGGAGGAGCCCCTGGACTTCTCGGTGGCGGTCTCCGGCGGGGCGCGTATGGCGGAGCTCCCCCCGGGGCCCAAAGCGGGAACCAAGCTCGGGGAGCTCCCTTTGCCAAAGGGAACCGTCATCCCCTTGATCGTCCGCGGGGGAAAGGCCATGGTGCCCTCGCCCGAGACGGAGCTCGCCCCGGACGATGTCCTCATCGTCATCGCCGAGGACGAGGGAAAACTCTCCGCCTGCAAAAGGCTTTTCGCCTCGGGAACTGAATCCGGGTAAGATCTGACCCCGAAAAGGAGGGTGGATGATCAAGGCCAAAAGCGGCGATTTCCTCGTGGTGCGCTTTCAAGACGGGGAGAAATTCCCCGATGCGCTCCTTTCCCTGGGGATCGAGGCGGGGGCGATCCTCGGGGGAGTCGGGATGCTCAGGGACCTCGTCCTCGCCTACTGGAACGGGAAGGAATATGTCCGGAAGGAAGTCCCCGAGCCGGTGGAGCTCCTCTCGCTGCAGGGGAACTTCGGCACGAAGGGACAGGAGCCCATCGTGCACGCCCATGTGGCGGTGGGGAAGGAGGGCGGGGAGGCCCTCGGGGGACACCTCGCCCGGGCCACGGTCCACAACACCGCCGAAGTGGTGATCCTGGAGCTCCCGGGGATCCTCATGGAACGCAAACCTGAGCCCTCGGGACTCGTGGGGCTCTACCCCAAGGAAAGGGGCAAGTGATGGACCTCATCAGGGAAAGCGACCTGGAGGAGCTCCGCAGGCTCGTGGGGAAGGGCGGGCCCGTGGTGAGCCTCTACCTCAACGTCACCCCCCCGCGGCCGTTCAAGTCCGAGCTCCGCTCCCTCATCCACGAGAAGTGGGAGAGGCTCCAGGCCGCCGGGCTCGAGAAGGATCTCCTGCGGGCCATCGAGGGGATGTTCGAGTCGCTGAAGGAGTACGTGGACGGGCTGCGTCCCCTGGAGCGGACCCGGCTCCTTGTGGTTTTCGTGGCGGAGGATTTCTTCCAGGAGTACCGGCTTCCGGTAGCCCTGCCGAGCCGCCTCTACGTGGACCCCGACCCCTACATCCGTCCCCTCACGGTGCTTCTGGACGAGTTCAACCGGTACTGTGTGGTGCTCATAGATAGGAAGCGCGCCCGGGCCTTCGATATGTACCTCGGGGAGATCGAGGAGGACGTGGGGGCGCTCGAGAGCGAGACCCCGAGCTGGGTCTCCGAGGGAGAAGGGCGCGGGGCCCGCGGTACCGCGGGCCCCTGGGCGGGATGGCGCGAGAGCAAGATCCAGCGTCACATCGCGGATCACGTCCACCGTCACTTCAAGGAGGTGGCTCAGCTCCTCTTCGAGCACTTCAAGGCC
>JALVLL010000094.1 GCA_027027485.1 Candidatus Bipolaricaulota bacterium
CTCCCTGGGGAGCGTCCTCAACCACGTGTTACTGCACCAGACCATCGTGGGGGAGGAGGCGCTCCTGCAGATGGAGATGGCCGGGGATTACCCCGATGTGGTGATCGGGTGCGTGGGAGGGGGATCGAACTTCGCCGGGCTGATGCTCCCCTTCTTCCGCGACTCCCGGGAGCGGGGGAGGGAGGTGGGATTCGTGGCCGTCGAGCCGGTGGCGTGCCCCTCCCTCACCAAAGGCGAGGTCCGCTACGACTACGGCGATACCGCGGGGATGACGCCGCTTATCCGGATGCACACCCTGGGGCACGATTTCGTCCCCCCGCCCATCCACGCCGGGGGCCTGCGTTACCACGGTATGGCCCCCATCGTGACCCGATTGGTGGAGGAAGGGGTGGTGAGGCCCGTGGCCCTGGACCAGATCGATGTCTTCGAGGGGGCGGTGCTCTTCGCACAGAACGAGGGGATCATCCCGGCGCCGGAGTCGGCCCATGCGGTAAGGGCCGCCATCGACATCGCCAAGGAGTGTGCCGAGACCGGGGAGGAAAAGGTCATCCTCTTCAACCTCTCCGGCCACGGCCACTTCGATATGTCCGCCTACGCCGATTACCTCGCCGGCAACCTCCCCCGGATCGGCTGACGTTATCAGGGTATCCCGGTACGAAGGCGGGGCTCGGCCCCGCCTTTTGTTTTTGGTACATGCACCCGTTTCCCGGGATTTGCCGACCTCCGTTTTATTGCGGTAAAACGGATGGCGATCATGGAAGAGATCAAGGCGGTACATGTGGGTTTGGGGCCGTTGGGATCGCGGATCGTCCGGCACATCGTCGAGGAGCGCCGGGGGATAAGGTACGTGGGAGCCCTCGATATCTCCCCGGATATCGTGGGAAGGGACCTGGGAGAGGTGGCAGAAGTCGGACGGGAGCTGGGTATCAGGGTATCCGATGACCCGGAGAAGGTGTTTTCGGAGACCAAACCGGATATCGCTATTTACACCACCACCTCGTTTGCCAGGGATGTCTTCTCCCAGATGGAGCCCGCCATAAGAAACGGCGTGAACGTTATCACCACCTGTGAGCAGCTGGTCTATCCCCGCTACGCCGCCCCCGAGCTCGCCGAGAAATACGACTCGTTGGCGAAGCAATACGGCGTCACGGTCCTCGGTACCGGCATAAACCCCGGGTTCCTCATGGACGTGCTCCCCATCGTCCTCACCCTGGGCTGCACCAGGGTCGAGCGGATCGAGGTGACCCGCCGGATGGACGCCGGTGTCCGCAGGAAACCTTTCCAGAAGAAGATCGGTGTCTCCATGGAACCCAACGAGTTCAGGGAAGCCGTATCTTCGGGGAAGATAACGGGCCACGTGGGATTGGAGGAGTCCATCTCCCTGATAGCCGAGGCGTTGGGCTGGAAGCTCGATGAGATCCGGGTCGAGCGAGTGGAGCCCGTGATCGCGGAGGAGGAGGAGGTCTCCTCCCAGTTCTTCACGGTGAGGCCCGGCCAGGTCAAAGGCCTCAAGCAGGAGGCCTTCGGGATCGTGGATGGCCGGGATAGGATCCACCTCTATTTCACCGCGTACCTCGGCGCCTCTCCCTCGTTCGACGAGGTGAGGATCGAGGGGAGCCCGCCCATAAACGCCCGGGTGAGCCCCTGCTGGCACGGGGATGAGGGCACCGTGGCGGTGGTGGTGAACCTTATCCCCACGGTGATGAACGCTCCCGCCGGGGTGCTCACCATGATCGATATCATCCCTGTCTCGTTCAAATCCGGAAACGTGGCGCGGTTCGTCCGGAAGTAAACGGGGATCCGGAACTCCCGAAGTTCGGCGTCTTCAGACTTTTTCATCCAGGTTGGGATTTCCTCAGGGGGCCTTTCCGGAGCGGGTGGAAATTTCGTATATAAGCATAGTGAGAGCTTAGCTGGAGGTGGTTCTGTGTCACGAAACGGATGGTTGCTTTTGGTGTTGGCCGTGGGGGCGTTGCCCCTGGCGGCCGCTGAGCCCCTTACCTTCAGGGTAGGGTGGGAGGCGGAGATCCCCAGCTTGAACCCCGCCACCAACTGGGCCGAGGAGGGCGGCTTCATCATCGGCGTCATGTTCGACGGCCTTTATGACCTAAACGAGAAGTCCGAGCCCGTGCCGCTTCTGGTGGTCGATGAGAAGATATCCGACGATCTCCTCACCTGGGACCTCACCATCGCCGAAGGGGTGACCTGGCACGACGGAGAGCCATTGACGGCCGACGATGTGGTCTACAACCTCAAGGCCCTCCTCAAGACCATGCCCCCGATGCTGCGGGGGAACCTCGAGTTCATCGAATCGGTGGAGAAGACCGGGGAGTACTCGTTCAGGTTGCACATGAAGTACGCCCAGCCCGAGCGGCTCACCAAGGTCCTCTTGGCCGATGTCCCCTTGGTCTTCCTCCCTCCACAGATCTGCCCGCCCCTCGATGAGATCACCCAGGAGTTCATTCTCGAGTACGACCCGAAGATCGGGAACGGCCCCTTCAAGCTGGTGGAGTGGAAGAAGGACCAGCATGTGATCCTGGAGGCGTACGAGGGCTATTGGGGGAAGAAGCCATATATCGACCGCCTCATCTTCAAGCGCTACGACTCCGAGACGGCCACGGTGGAGGCGCTCCTGGCCGGTGAAGTGGACCTCGCCTTCGAAATCACCGCGATGACCCTGGTCCCCAGGATAAAGCGGGCCAAGGGGTTCGACGTCTCCGCCACGAGATCCCAGTGGCTCCACGACGTCATCTTCAACCTCGCGGACTGGAACGAGAACATCCGCCCGGCGCTTCTACAGCCCGAGGTACGGCAGGCCCTCGCTCACTGCATCGACGTGGAGAAGATCATCAAGCTCGTCTGGCTCGGTTACGCTCAAGCCACTCCCACCATCCTCCCTGATGCCGGGCCTTTCCCGGCCTTCAGGAATACCGAGATCTCCTACTACGAGTTCGACCCGGAAAAGGCCGCCCGGATCCTGGAGGAGCACGGCTGGGTGGATCGTGATGGCGACGGGATCCGTGAGAAGACCCTCACTTATGTGATAAAGCCGCTTAAGTTGGTGGACGGGAAGCACGTGGTGGCCCCGGACGGACACTTAGAGCGCGTGCCGGCGGAGGAGTGGATCGTGAAGACCGGGACCTTCAAGCTCGACTTCGAGGTCTGGATCGAGACCTCCTACTCGGTGCTCCTCAGGGTGTTCGAGATCATCAAGGAGGACGCCGCTGTGGCCGGGATCAGGTTGCGGCCCACCGTGATGGAAGGCGCCAAGATGTACGACCAGATCTGGGGTGAGGACGGATACCGTGCCGATTTCGATATCCTCGGGTGGGGCTGGAACATCGGGCCCGACCCCACCTTCATCCTGGAGTGGCTCTCGGCCTACCAGATCGGCGGATGGAGCGACAGCAACTACCACAACCCCGAGTTCACCGGCCTCTACACGCTCCAGAAGAAGACCCTGGATCCCGAAAAGCGGGCCGAGATCATCCGCCGGGCCCAGGAGCTCGTGCACCGGGACCTCCCCTACATCATCCTGTACTGGCCCGACAAGCTCGATGGCTACTCCCTCGCCTGGACCGGCCACGTCAAACAGGAGCTCGTGGGCCTGTGTAACCGCATGACCTTCCTCAACGTGCGGCCGGCGGAGTGAAAGCCCCTCGAGGGGGCCGGGAAGGTATCCCGGCCCCCTTTCTCTGACCTCAAGCAGGCCCCATGAGATACATCCTACGGCGGCTGGTAGAGTCCCTGATCACCGTGGTCCTCATCCTCACGGTGACCTTCTTCCTCTTCCGGGTGATCCCGGGGGATCCCGCGCGCATCCTCGTCCGGGGCCCGGGGATAACCCGGGAGGTGATCGAACAGTACGAGCGCCTCTTCGGCCTCGACAAGCCCCTCGTCGTCCAGTTCGCCCTCTTCGTCAAGGAGACCTTTCGGGGGAACCTGGGGGTCTCGTTCGCCTACAAAACGCCCGTACTGGAGCTCCTTCTCGAGCGTATGGGGAACACACTGGTTCTGCTCGTTCCCGCCACGGTGCTCTCCATCCTGTTGGGACTTTTCCTGGGGGTGTTGGCGGCCTGGAAGCGGGGGCGTCCCCTGGACTTCGCCCTTCAGGTGATCTCGTTGGGTTTTTGGTCCATCCCCACCTTCTGGCTGGGGATGATCCTCATCATGTTGTTCGGGAGGACCTTCGCCACTGGGGGGATGATCACCGCTGGGGCGGCCCACGGGAGCCCCTGGTCCTACCTCGCCGATCTCGGCAAACACATGTTCCTCCCCGCCCTCACCCTGGTCCTCATCATGCATGGCCAGTACTTCATGATCATGCGGAGCCAGCTCGCCGAGGAGCTCACCGAGCCCTATACCCGTACCGCCAAGGCCAAGGGCTTGTCCACCTCGAGGATCCTACGGGCACACGTGGTCCCGAACGCCATGCTTCCCGTGACCACCCTGATCGCTCTTAACCTGGCCACGCTGGTTGCCGGGTTCATCACCATCGAGACCGTTTTCTCGTGGCCCGGGATCGGCAAGCTCGTCTACCGGGCGATCCTGATGCGGGATTACCCGGTGTTGCAGGGGATCCTGATCTTCCTCTCCCTCTCCATCGTTTCGGCCAACTTCATCGCCGACGTCCTCTACACCGTCCTGGATCCCCGGATCCGCTATAGGTGACCGGGATGGTGGAGATACGGGAAGCCTTTCGTGCCTCGCCCTTCGGGAAGGCGGGCCTCGCCATCGTGGGGATCTTCATCGTCCTGGCCATCATCGGCCCCTACATCGCCCCCCACGATCCCTGGGAGACGGCGGACTCCATCGAGGAGGTCCTGGCCCCGCCGTCCTGGAGGCACCCTTTCGGCACCGATGAACTGGGACGGGACATCTTAAGCCAGGTGATACACGGGACGAGGATCACCCTCATCATCGGCCTTTCCGCCGCGGCCATCGCCGTTTCGGTGGGCACGGTGGTGGGGGTGAGCG
>JALVLL010000095.1 GCA_027027485.1 Candidatus Bipolaricaulota bacterium
TTGGGGACCGATACCGGGGGATCGGTGAGGCAACCGGCGGCCCTGTGTGGGGTGGTGGGGTTAAGGCCCACATATGGGCTCGTCTCGCGCTGGGGGCTTGTGGCCTTCGCCTCGTCCCTGGACCAGATCGGGCCCATCACCCGCTCGGTGAGGGACTGCGCCCTGATCCTCTCCCTGATCGCGGGCCACGACCCCCGGGATTCCACCTCCCTGCAAGTCGAGCCCCGCGACTACATCCGGGACCTCGAAGGAGGAATCGAGGGCTGGAGGTTCGGACTGCCGGAGGAGTACGCGCCGCGGGAGCTCGGGGCTGAGGCCCTTTCCCTCATCGACCGGTGGTGCTCGACCATCGAGGAGCTCGGGGGAGAAGTGGTTGAAATAAGGCTCCCCCTCACCGAGTACGCCCTTCCCACCTACTACCTCATCGCCTCGGCGGAGGCCTCGGCGAACCTGGCCCGGTTCGACGGGGTCCGCTACACCGCCTCCGCATCCGGGGAGACGGTCAAGGAGATGATCGCCGCCTCCCGCACCTTGGGGTTCGGGAGGGAGGTTAAGCGGAGGATCATGTTGGGAACCTTCGCCCTCTCCGCCGGCTACTACGACCGCTATTACGGCAAGGCCCAGAGGGTGCGGACCCTGATCGCCCGGGAGTTCGAGGAAGCCTTCCGGGGTGTGGATATCATCTTCGGCCCCACCTCCCCCACCCCGGCCTTCAGGTTAGGGGAGAGGGAAGACCCCATCGCCATGTACCTCTCGGACATCTTCACCCTGCCCTCGGCCCTGGCGGGGCTTCCGGCCATCTCCATCCCCGGGGGAAAGATCCAAGGCCTCCCCTTCGGCCTACAGCTCATCGCCCCGAGGCTCAAGGAGGGAAAGCTCCTGCGGGCCGCCCACGCTCTGGAGCAGGCCTTATCTTGAATGACTTTTATCGATGCCGCCGAAGGGTTCCTGGAGCTTTTGCGGGAAAAGGTCCCACGTGATCCCGAGGGGATCCTGGAACTCTGGGAAAGGTTCCATCGGGAGAGATTTCCCGAGCTCTACCGCAAACAGGTGGGGGATTACGCTGCGTCCGGAGCGGACTGGAGGGAGATCGCGCTTTCCCGCGTCTTTCCGGGGTTGATCCCCCGCGTCCCCTCTATGGAGGATGCCCGGCGGGAACTCCGGGTGATCTGGCCCCGTGTATTGCGGCGGGCCGCGGAGGTCCTGGACTTCCGGGGGGAGGTCGTGGCGGTGGTGCACGTGGGGATCGGGTGTGGGGCCGGTTGGGCCACGGATTACGGGGGGAGCCCAGCGGTCCTCTTCGGGTTGGAGATGATCGCGGAGCTCGGCTGGGATGGCCCGGAGCGCCTCGAGGGCCTCTGCGCCCATGAGCTCGGCCACCTGATCCACCGGGCCTGGCG
Organism: Candidatus Bipolaricaulota bacterium; assembly: GCA_027027485.1. GTDB lineage: Bacteria > Bipolaricaulota > Bipolaricaulia > Bipolaricaulales > Bipolaricaulaceae > JALVLL01. Next base: position 1,401 of record JALVLL010000095.1, read on the forward strand.
CGGCGAGCCACTGGAACCTTTGGAGGAAAAACCGGCTGGGCTCCTCTATACCGAGGGCTTCGCCCAGAGGCTCGAGGGTACGATCCTCGGGCGGGAATCCTTCCACCAAGCAGATGCCGGATGGCACGACCGCTGTGAAGCGCTGTTTCCGGAGATCGCCCAGGAATTCCTCGCGCGGCTTGACGGAGGCGACGTGAGGAAATTCTTCGGCTCGTGGCTCGACTTCCGCGGCGTTAAATACACCGGGTACTACCTGGGATACCGGTTCATCCGCCATCTGGAGGAAAGGCATCCGTCGGAGCTTACTCCCGCAGAAAAACTTCGGCGCATCGCCTCCCTCCCCATGCCGGAGATAGAGGCCGGTGCCCGACGTTTCTTATCGTGTGTGGCGGCGTAAGATCGTAACATCGCGCTTGGTCTTCCACCACCCCACAAGCCACGCGTTCAACGCGCGAGGTGGCTATGAAGCTCGAGAAGGTTTTACGACAGCGACGAAAAAGGTTCGGCCTATGTCCCGAACGGTCTTCTTCGGAGATACACCGGAGGTTCTTGAGAGGCCGGGCTGAGACCTTCCGTCCCGTGCATAACTAGGGTTCCAAGGTGATACGGTGGTAGCCTGTCCCGGGAGAGGCGAGCCAGATGGTGCGTGGCGAGTTGGGGTCGATCACGAGTGCGCGGGCGAACGGCCACTCCAAGCCCCGGTTCAAGGGCTTCCAGGTGTAGCCACCGTCCCGACTCAAGAGAACTCCTCGGGAGGCCGGGTGATACCCGCCCGAGTAGAGGGCGCTTTCCGTGGCCACAAGGATCAGGTCCGGGTCAGTGGGGAAGATGGCCACATCCCGCACGAAGCGGTCGTCCGAGAGCTTCTCCCAGGTATTTCCCCGGTCGCGGCTGCGGTAGAGACCCCGGCCCTCTCCGAAAACGGCCACGTAAACCGAGCCGGGCTGCAGGGGATCAGGCTTGATGGACGATACCCCGGCCCATGCCCAGAAGGATTCCCAAAACTCGTTCCCGAGATCCCCACGCATCTCCGGAGGGCCAATCCGCTCCCAGGTACCCGGATAACCGCCGTGAAGGGATCGCCAAAGCCCCGCTTCGCCCCCAGCATAGATCACGCTCCCATCGTGGGGATCCACGGCCGTATAGCGGCAGCCACCGCAGCGGAGGACCAGCTGAAAAGTATCCCCATCATCCCCGCTGCGCCAGACCTCTCCGTTCACGGTGATGAAGAGGATACGGCGGTGCACGGGGCTTCCCGGGTCCACGCTCAAGCCCGAGGGGATCCCATCGGGGAGCCCTTCCCCAACGGCTTCCCAGCTGGCACCGTAGTCGGTGCTGCGGAGGAGGGTATGGGGGGACCCCACGATGTCTTCGGCCTGGGTTATCCACACCACGCTGGGACGCGTGGGGTCGGCGGCCACGGTCATGCTGTTCCCTCCGTAACCATCCCAGGTGCCAACGAACCGGGGGTCGTTACAGTTCACCCAGCTCTCGCCCCCATCCGGGCTGCGGAAGCAACCCAGATCTGGCATGGCAAGGTAAACGTGAGTGGAATCTGCGCTCAGGGCGAGGCCAAAGGTGACGATGTTGTCCGCGCCGCGGGACCGCCATCGCCCTGGGGACACCTCGTCGGTGTGCAAGGGGCCGAAGGTGCGCCCGTCGTCGCGGGTAGCCCAAAGGAACTGGGAGTCTGCCCAAAGCAGAGCATCGGGGTCGGAGGGATCAAAGGCCAGGGTCTTGGAATCCCCGTTGAAGCTCGTCCCGTAGGCGAACTCCACCCCGGTCCAGCCGGGGTCCCATTCCTCTTTGTCCCCGATCCAGGTCCAGGCACGACCGCCGTCGGTGGACTCCCAGATCTCGGGCCAGTCCATGTCGATGACCCGCAGGGCATGGGCATCGTCTGCATCGGGCCACACCCAGAGGTTCCGGCTCCCGAGATCCTGGGTGAGCCGCTCCCACTTCCACTTGCCCCCTGTATAGCGGCCGCGGTAGAGCCAGCCCCCACGGGGGTCGTCATGCACGCACCGGTAGCCGGAATCCCACACATCGCCGTAGGTGGTGACGTAGAGGACATCGGGATCGCGGGGATCAAGAACCGCGTGGGCGATCTGGCCGAGCTCCGCTCCCACGCGCCGCCAACTTGCCCCACCGTCCCGGCTCACGAAGAGCGCCGCCGGTCCGCAGGCGAACCGGCCTTCGCCGGTTAGCGCGTAGACTACCTTTCCATTCCGGGGATCCGCGAAAAGCTCCAGGATGTGGAGGCCCCGGGGAAGGGAAGGTCCGCTCACCCTTCGCCAGGTCCGGCCCCGGTCGGTGCTCCGGTAGACCGTGCCGTCGGGGAGATCGTAGCGGGAATGATGGGCTGCGTAGCCCACCTGGGGATCGCTCGGGGAGAAGGCGATGTCGGTGATGTACTCGTGGCCTAGTACCTGGGTAAAGGTCTCTCCGGAGTCGGCGCTTCGGAAAAGCCCCTCTTCCGTGCCCAGGTAGATGATGGATGGATCGGCGGGATCGAAACCCACCCCGCAGACATCGGTTACGGTAAGGCCACGGGCGGCGCCGATCACGTCCCAGGTGCGCCCGCCGTCCAAAGAGCGGTAGGCCCCGCTCAGGTCGCTTCCCGCGATGATGATCCCAGTGGGGCCGGCGCCGATGGTATCCCAAGCCCCTCCCCCTCCCGGGTTCGTCCTCTCCCAGACAGCGGAGAGCTCTTCCGCACCGCAGAAGAAGGGGTAAAGGGCGCAAATGAAACCGAATACCACATACTTTGCAACCTTTAGCATGATGTGCCACTGTATCCGAAAAACCTGTCCCCCCACAATCGGGTCTTAATCCAAGGGATGCATAGAGCGTGTCCAATCCCGAAAGCCAGGGCAAGCAGGGAGACCGGTAACAGGGGGCGAGACCCAGAAAGAACGAAGGAGGTGGAACATGCCCTCGCTTGGCCCAACGACTTACCCGGTCACGAAACCCATCCCGAGCGGACGGACACGGATAACGTGTCGTGGCGCCTTTACCTTACCCCGACATCAGGATTAACGGTCTTTAAGAGGGCTTTGCTGGGTGTTCCCTATCCACTCACCTAGTCGGACCTTAAAGCCATTCCCAACGGCAGTTTCCTTCACCAGGGACGTCCCCATCAAGGCCAAAGCCAACGCGGAGGTGACGACCGCGGGGATCTTCAAGTGACCCCAAATCGGCTGATAAAGAAAACTAACGGCAGCCAATATGACGGCAACCGTAGAGACGATCAACGTGGACAGGACTAGGCAAATCTCCGCCCGCATCGTCACCCCCCTGCAGCCAGGAGTCCCAGGCCGACGAGCACGGCGGCGACGAGCCATAACCGCACCACCGCCACGGGCTCGGGCCAGCCGGGACTTGGGAGGAGGTACCGCCAACTCACCTCGCCCTCCTCCAGGTGGTGGTGCAGGGGAGACATCTTGAGGACCCGGGTCCCGGTGAGCTTGAAGGAAGCTACCTGGACGATCACCGAAAGCGATTCCAAAACGAAGATCCCCGCGAAAAGGGGGAGGAGGAAGATCCCGCCCGCGGCGAGATAGACCC
>JALVLL010000096.1 GCA_027027485.1 Candidatus Bipolaricaulota bacterium
GAGGACGTCCGGGAGCTGTCCGGCCAGGGCGGCAGCCCTCACCTGGTCGGTGTAGCCCGCCTCCGGGATGAGCACGAGCTTCACCCGGATCTTGCTCTGCATAGCGTTGAACTCGGCGACCTGGGCCTCGATGACCTCACGCTCGGCCTGCTGGCCCGTGTGCCACCACACGGTGATGGTCACCGGCTGCGCGGCCACGGCCAGCCCCACGAGGGCCGAAAGGGCCAAAATTAGGGAGAGCTTCCTCATGTTTCCTCCTTTCGTTCGCTCTGGATTTTCGATGCCGTCGGGGTTTTCACTCCCTCTATCACCCCCTTTCCCTCCGGGAGCGAGCCCCGGCACCGGAGCACGGAGGCGGCCCACGCGAGGCCGAGCTCCGCCCCCTCTTCCGGGGCTCGCCCCGCGAGGAAGGCGTGCAGGACGCCGGCGTAGAGGGCGTCCCCGGCGCCCTTGGGGTCCACCACCTCCACATCGGGGGCCGGGAGGTACAGCTCCCTCCCCCCATCGACGATGAGCGCCCCGCCGGGACCCATGGAGAAGCAGATCCCCCGGGCGCCGAGATCGGCCAGACGGGGGATCGCCTCCCCGCGCTTCCGGGTCCCCAAGAGGAACTCGGCGTCGTGGGAGGAGAGCTTGAGCCACCGTGTCCGGGGAACGAGGGAGAGGACGAGGTCCCGTCCTTCACCGGGATCGTCCCACAGGGAGGGGCGGTAGTTCGCGTCGAGAGAGAGGGCGATGCCCGAGGACGCGGCCTCGTCCAGAAGCGAAAGGACCGCCTCCCGCTGCGGCGGCCGGGAGAGGGCGAAGGCCGTGGTGTGCACGAGCTTCACGTCCCGGAGCTCCAGGCCGGCGAGATCCTCCCGCTTAAGTAGGGCGTCGGCCCCGCGTTCCAGCTCGAACTCCGGGGCACCGGGCTGGCGGCGCAGGATGACCCTGGTGGTGGGGACATCGTCGTCCACCGAGACCCATCGGACGTCCACCCCGAGGGACTCCAGGATCCCCACCAAAGGCAGCCCGTCGCGGCCCACCCTGGCGCACAGGGCGACCCGGTGCCCCGCCCCGGCGAGATGGGCGCACAGGTTGGCCGGGGACCCACCGAACTCCACCCTTACCTCCCCGTCCGGGAGGACGAAGACATCGAAGAGGAGTTCCCCTATGGCCACCATCTCAAGCATCCCCGGAATAGAGCTCCCGCACCCTCCGCGCCACCTTCTCCCAGGAGAACTCGGCCACCACCCGCTCCCTAGCCCTCCTCCCCATCTCCTCGCGCCTTCCGGGGTCCCCCAGGAGCTCCGAGATGGCCCGGGCCAGGGATCGGGTATCGGTGGGATCCACCAGGATCCCTTCCTCCCCCGGCTCGATGATCTCGCTCGGCCCCCCGTGCACCGTGGCCACCACCGGGACCCCACACGCCATCGCCTCGAGCAACGCGATCCCGAAGGGCTCGTAACGCGATGGGAGGACAAAAAGGTCCGCGGCCCCGTAATACGCCGGGAGCTCGTCCTCGGGGATGACCCCGAGCCACCGCACCCATTCCCCGATCCCCAGCTCCCTTATGAGCCCCTCGAGCCTCTCCCGCTCCCTTCGCTCGTTGGGGTGCCCGGTCCCCGCGCTGAGGACGAAGAGGGGCCTGGGCCCGGGGTTCCCCCGGATCACCTGGGCGGCGGCACGGAAAAGGAGGTCAAAGCCCTTACGCTCGTCGAGCCTCCCCAGGGAGAAGACCACCGGACGGTCGGGCGGGAAGCCCGCCCTCGCCCTGGCCCTTCCCTTGTCCTCCGGGGGGCGGAACCTCCGGACGTCCACCCCCGGGGGGATGACGGCGATCTTCTCCCGCGGGACCCCGTACAGGGAGACGAGATCGTCCTTTTCCTTGCGCGTCAAGGCGATGACCCTGTCGCACTCGGCGTAGACCTCGGTCTCTATCTCGATACGCCTCGCGTACCGGTACCGCCCCTCGTCCGGGAGCGAGGCCCGCTTGAGCTTCCCCAGGGAATGGGACGTGTGGACCCAGAACCTGCCGTCCCGGACCCTCCCCGCCACGTACCCTCCGTCCCAGTAGTGGGAGTGGATCACCCCCGCTCCCTTCAGGTACGGCCTCGCCCGCTCGGCGAACTCGTCCAAGTAGGGGAAGAGCTCCTCCTTGGGGACGAAGCCCTGTGGGCCACAGGGGATCCGGACCACCTTGGCCCCCGGAGCGATGGGCTCCTCCCGGGGCCTCCCCTGGCCGCGGTCCCGGGTCAGGGCCACGACCTCGATGCCGTCCGAGGCCAGCCGTGCCGCGAGCTCCCGGACGTAAACACATTGACCCCCGATGTCCGGCTCCCCGATCCTCCCCAGGGGGTCCCCGTGGGGGGTGAGCATCGCCACCTTCGCCTCAGGCAACCAACACCTCCAGGCCCGCTTCCCGGAACTCCTGCAGGAGCTCCCCGGGGGCGCCCGAATCGGTGATCAGGACGTGAACACGCTTCAGAGGGGCGATGGTGACGAAGCTGCTGACCCCGATCTTGGAGGAGTCGGCCAAGACGATCACCTCCTCGGCCGCATCGATCATCCTCCGCTTGATGCCGGCCTCCTGGGCGTTGTTCACCGAGATCCCCCGGAGGTCCACCCCGTTCACCCCCAGGAAGGCCTTGTCCACGTGCAATCCCTCGAGGAAGGATTCCGCCAGGGGGCCCACGAAGCTCAGACCCGGCTCGTAGAGGCTCCCCCCGATGGCGATGAGCTCGATGTTCGGTGCCCCCACGAGCTCGTTCAGGGCGTAGACCGAGTTGACGAGGACGGTGAGCCTGCGGTCCCGGAGCCTGCGGGCGAGGAAGAGGGTGGTGCTACCCGCGTCGAGGATGATCCACTCGCCGTCCTCCACGATCTGGGCCGCCAGGTCCGCGATCCTCTCCTTCTCCCGGCGATGGAGGCTGGTCTTTTCCTGGAATGCGGGGGCGAAACGCAGGACCTGCGGGGCCACGGCTCCCCCGCGGTTTCGCTTCAGGATCCCCTGTCTCTCCAGGGCCTCGAGGTCAGAGCGGATGGTGACCGCCGAGACCCCCAGGCGGCGGCTGAGCTCCGCCACCGTCATGGCCCCGTGGGCCAAGACGAGCTGGGCTATCCGGTGCCGCCTTTCGTCAACCAGCATTTTTCTTACGTTTGGTTACGAAAGTTTACGTTAGTTTACCAAACCAGGCCCCGCCCCGGCAAGTGCTTTGGAACCATTGGGGCACTTCCGCATGGAGGGGGACCGCATCCCCGCCCGGATCTGGAAGGGGGCCGAGCCTTTACGGTAGGATATTCCCGAAGCGAGGTGTTCCCGCATGGGAAGCGATGGAAGACGTATCAAAGGATTGGTCATAAGGAACGTGCGCCGGGATGAACTCGGGAAACTCATCCCACTCTATGTGGAGGCCTATCGGGGCCTGGAGGAGTACGCCGAGCGCGGCCACGACAACGTGGTCGATTACCTGGAATGGCTCTACTACACCTGCCCCGAGGGGTTCTTCGTGGCGGAAGTAGACGGAGAGATCGTCGGGTTCCTCGCCTGCAATCCCCGCTGGCGCGGCTACAACGAGAAGCCCACCTGCGAGATCCACGAGATCGTGGTCTCCCCCAAGTGGCAGCGCCGGGGGATCGGCAGGAAGCTGATGGAGGCCGCCCTCTCCTTGGGCAGGAAACGCGGCTGCCCCACCGCCACCCTCTGGGTCGGCGTGGGGAACGAGCGCGCCCGCAGGTGGTACGAGAAGCTCGGCTTCGAAGTGGTGGGTTCCTGGGGGAGATGGCTCAGGATGCGCAAGACCCTCCCCTCCCACGAGCCGGTAAAATCCGGCCGCGATGCCTGAAGGCCTCGAGGTCGCCATCGCGCAGCTCAACCCCACCGTCGGGGACCTGAGGGGAAACCTCCGGAAGGCCCTGGAGGCGATCTCCCTCGCCCGGGAAAGGGGCGCGGATCTTGTGGTCCTGCCGGAGCTTGTCCTCACCGGCTACTTCCCCCGGGACCTCCTCTTCGAGCCCGGCTTCCTCAAAGCTTGCCGCGGGGTCCTGGAGGATCTGGTGGTGGCCACCGGGGGGATCGCCGTGGTGTTGGGGCACATCGCCGAGGGGGACTCTCGGGAGATGAACCTCGCCGACCCCTCCTCGGCCGCCTTCGGGGGCGGGAAGGCCCTCTTCAACGTGGCCTACTGCGTCGTCGACGGCGAAGTGGTGGGGTATCAGGCCAAGGGGAAGCTCCCTTCGTTCGATGTGTTCGAGGAGGAGCGCTATTTCACTCCCGCCACGAAGGTGGAGCTCTTCGAGTGGAGGGGGCTCAGGCTGGGCCTCTCGGTGTGCGAGGACTTCTGGTACGAGGGCGGTGTGATCGAGGAGGAGATCCGGGCCGGGGCCGAGCTCCTGATAAACATCTCCGCCTCGCCCTACTTCCTGGGGAAGCCATCCATCCGCTGGGAGCTCGGGAGGCGGTGGGCCTCCCGGGCCGGCGTCCCGGTGGTGTATGCCAATCTCGTGGGCGGACAGGACGAGCTCGTCTTCGATGGGCATTCGTTCGTGATCCGGCCCGATGGGGCTTTCCTGCTTTCAGCCCCCGGCTTCGGGGAGGGGGTCTTCGTGTGTGACCTCTCTGCCGAGCCCGTGGATCCCCCACGGGAGGGCGGGATCGCCGATGTGTACGATGCCATCGTCCATCGGGAGAATTTTGCGGTACTCACCGGTCTCATGCCCTCCGGAAAGATGCATTTCGGGCATAAAATGACCATCGAGCAGGTTAAATACTATCAATCTCTGGGCACAGATGTGAACATAGCGGTGGCGGATATAGAAGCTTACGCCGCAAGGGGATTGCCCATCAAAACCGCAGAAAAAATAGCTCTTGAGGAATATGTGCCAAATTACATAGCGCTGGGTTTGGATCCGGAGAGAACAGTGGTTTACTTTCAATCAAAGCGCTCGGCGGTAAAGGATGT
>JALVLL010000097.1 GCA_027027485.1 Candidatus Bipolaricaulota bacterium
ACAGCAGCCTAGACGGCTTTCCAATGCTCGGTTTTTTGCCTTGGTGGCGTTTGCAGTATAATGCAGTGCAAAGCATTTCAACAGCCGGGGAATAGATGGGCGAGCAACTCACTGTGAGGATGCCGGAGGAGTTGGCCGCCAAGTTGGAGGAGGCGGCCAGGATCCTGCGTCGGAGTCGCTCCGATGTGGTGCGCCTCGCCCTGGAGCGCTTCCTCCAGGAAATCTTACAGGAGGATGAGGGAGCCCTGGCTCCGCGGCCGATCGAGCTGGTCCGCGACCTTCTGGGCCGGTTCGAGAGCGGGATCCCGGATCTGGGCCGACGCCACCGGGAGCACCTGCTTGAGCGGCTCCGCCGCTCCCGATCCCCGCATTGAGAGATGCCACGGGACCTGCTTCTCGACACTGGAGCCTGGGTGGCCCTGATCGACCGCAGCGAGGCCGCGCATAAGGCGTGCGTTGAGGTCCTGGAGGGCTGGAGGGGGCGTATCCTCACCACCGAGGCCGTCCTCACCGAAACCCTCTACCTCGTGGGCCCTGGCTGGGAGGCCCAACGAGCGTGTCTTGAGTTCGTTCTAAGAGGAGCCGTCTTGCTCGTCCCCTCGTCTCGGGAGAGCCTCAAGCGGGTGGTGGCGTTGATGGAGAAATACCAGGATGTGCCGATGGACTTCGCCGATGCCACCTTGGTGGTCCTGGGGGAGGAGGCGGGGACCAATTGGGTCTTCACCCTCGATCGCCGCGGGTTCTCCACCTATCGGCTGCGAGGCCGCAGGGCCTTTAAGATCCTGCCGTAAGCGGGCACGGGAATGGCCGAACTCACATGACTTTGGGTCACGTTTCCGAACCCGAAATCAAGCCCCGGTGACGATCCACCGAAAATATCGCCGTACGCTCGGAAATCCAGGGGGTAAGGACATGGGCTGGTATGTTTGGGACGGCAAGGAGGAGCGCTTCGTGACCGCCGAGCGGCCGCCCAGGGACCCACAGCTGACAAAAGCGTTGGAGGAGGGCCTTGCGATCAGGCTAGCGGATGCGGGGGATCGCGGAAAGATCTTCGAGTTCCGCAAGGAGGCCATCGAGACGGAACCCGATATCTGGCACCCGGAGGAAATGGACTTGGATGGGTTCCGCCGAATCCTGGAGGGATGGGATCCCGCCGCATATCCCAACGACTTCGTCCTCGTCGCGGACCTCGACGGGAAGATCATCGGGGTGCTCCAGCTGAACGTCTCCTACCGTATCCTGGAAAACGGCCCCTCGGCATGGGTGGAGGACATCTTCGTGTTGAAGCGGTTCCGAGGGTATGGAGTGGGATCGCGGCTCATGGAGTCCGCCAAGCGCTTGGCCGTGGAGAAGGGCTGCAGGTCGCTTAACCTCCTCGTGGACCCCAATAACCTCGCGGGACGGAGCTTTTACCGGCATCTCGGCTTCGAGATCACCGATACCGGTTGGGCGATCCTGAAGCTCGACCCCGCAAAAGCCGGGGGCCGTTGATTTCGGAAGCCTGAAAGGAGGAACTATGGGCGAGGAGTTGGGCTTTGGGAGGGAGGTTTTCTACTTCCGTTTCCG
>JALVLL010000098.1:0-1048 GCA_027027485.1 Candidatus Bipolaricaulota bacterium
GGGCCCCTGGAAGGGGGCGGGGGAGATCATGAGGGCCGCGGAGGCCCCGAGCATCGCCGCCACCTCCGGCGCGCAGTCCTTTTCCGCCGAAAGCACGGTGGCGATGATCTGGATCTCCTCCTTGTAGCGCTTGGGGAAAAGAGGACGGATGGGACGGTCTATGAGCCGCGCCGCGAGGATCGCCTCATCCGAGGGCTTGCCCTCGCGCTTGAAGAACCCCCCGGGGATCTTCCCCCCAGCATAGAACTTCTCCTCGAAATCCACCCTGAGGGGGAAGTAACCGGGGTCCTCTTTCAGGGGCTGCACCACCACGGTCACAAGGACCTTGGTGTCGCCCCAGGTGACCAATACGGCCCCATCGGCCTGCCGGGCCATGTGGCCCGTCTCCAGCTTCAGCGTCCTCCCTGAAAGTTCCCCTTCCTCGGCTACGTAACCCCGTTGCACTTCCTCACACACCCCTTATCCCCAGGCGTTCGATGAGCTCCTTGTAGCGTTTGGGATCCTTGCTTTGGAGGTACTTGAGGAGCTTCCTCCTGCGGCCCACCATCTTGTAGAGCCCGGTCCGGGAATGGAAATCCTTGCGGTGTACCTTGAGGTGCTCGGTGAGCTGCCGGATGCGTTCGGTGAGGAGCGCCACCTGTACCTCCACCGAGCCCGTGTCGCCGGGACTGATCGCGAACTGATCGATGATCTCCTTTTTCCTCTCCTTGGTAAGGGCCATCGACACCTCCGGATGATCTAACAATGGAATTCGCGGGCGAGCTTCTTACAACGGGCCACGATCCTTTCCTCGTCCAGGGTCTTTATCTCGCGGCCCTCCATCAGGATCTCGCCCCCGACCATGACCATCTCTACGTCGGCTCCACAGGCAGTATACACGAGATCCGCCAGGGGATCATGCCCGGGGACGAAGTGGACCGCGCTCAGATCGAAGAGGACGCAGTCCGCGAGATACCCCTCCTCGATGAGTCCGAGGTCCCGGCCCCATCCCAGCGCCAGGGCCCCGCGGTGGGTGGCGGACTCCAGGGCCTCGGGGGCGGGAAGGGCC
>JALVLL010000098.1:1058-1554 GCA_027027485.1 Candidatus Bipolaricaulota bacterium
CCTTTACCTTGGCGAGGAGCGCCGCCAGCCTCATCTCCCGGACCATGTCGAGGGCGTTGTTGGACGCGGCCCCGTCGGTCCCGATAGCGAGGTTCACCCCGCCCCGGAGCATCTGCCACGTGGGGGCGATGCCGCTTGAGAGCTTGAGATTCGAGCTCGGGCAGTGGGCGACGCTCACGTTGTGGGCCGCCAGGATGTCGATATCCTTCTCGTCCACCCACACACAGTGGGCCGCCAGGACCGGCACCGAGAAGACCCCCAGTTCCTCGAGCCACTGGACCGGCGACTTGCCATAGCGCTCCCGGTGCTCCTCTACTTCGCGCTTCGTCTCGGAGATGTGGGTGTGGATCGGGATCTTAAGCTCTTTGGAGAGCCTCACCGCCTCCCTCCAGACCTCGGGACCACAGGTGTAGGGGGCGTGGGGGGAGAGGGCGGCACGGATGCGACCCTCGGCGGCCCCGTTCCACTCCCGGGCGAAGGCCTCCGCTTTTTTGAG
>JALVLL010000099.1 GCA_027027485.1 Candidatus Bipolaricaulota bacterium
GCTCCCCGTAGAACGGGGTCTCCGCCCGCCCCTCCACCGCGAGCTTCACGTCCTCCCACATCTGGCCCGCCGAAAGCTCCACAGTAAGGACCGTCTTCACCCTCTCCGCGAGCCTCCGGATCGGATCGTAAGGGAAAGGCCAGAGGGTGATGGGCCGGAGAAGCCCCACCTCGAGCCCCTCCTCCCGGGCGAGCCTCACCACGGTCTTGGCGATCCTCCCCATGGTCCCGTAGGCCACGATGAGGAGCTCGGCGTCCCCGGTCTCCAGCTCCTCCCAGCGGACCTCGTTCCGCTCGATCTCGCGGTAGGTCTCCTGGAGGACGAGGTTCATCTGCTTGAGCCCTTCGGGCTCGAGATCGAAGGAAGAGATCACGTTCTTGGGGCGTCCCTTGGCACCGGTCACCGCCCACGGGCGCTCGGGGATGTCCTCGGGATCCACCGGCTCCGGCAGCTCCACCGGCTCCATCATCTGGCCGATCATCCCATCGGCGAGGATCATGGCCGGGACCCGGTACTTATCGGAAAGGTCGAAGGCCAGCCGCACGAGCTCCGCCGCTTCGGGGACCGAGGAAGGGGCGAGGACGATCAGGTGGTAGTCGCCGTGGCCCCCGCCCTTGGTGGCCTGGAAGTAATCCCCCTGGGATGGGGCGATGTTCCCCAGGCCCGGTCCTCCCCGCATCATGTTCACGATGACACAGGGGAGCCGTGCCATGGCGATGTAGGAGATCCCCTCCTGTTTCAGGCTTATCCCCGGGGAGGAGGATGAGGTCATGGTGCGGACCCCCGCGGCCGCGGCCCCATAGACCATGTTTATGGCCGCCACCTCGGATTCCGCCTGCAGGAACACCCCGCCCCGCTTGGGGAGCTCCTTGGCCATGTACTCCACCAGCTCGCCCTGGGGCGTGATGGGGTAGCAGAAGTAGCATTTGAGGCCGGAGCGGATGGCGGCTTCGGCGACGGCCTCGTTTCCCCGCATGAGGACCCGGGTCATGGCGCCTCCTTCGCCGGTTCCTGCCGGTAGACCTCCAGGGCCACATCGGGGCACACGTTGGCGCAGATGGCACAGCCGGTGCACTTCTCGGGGTGGGCCATGTATACCACCCGATATCCGGAGGAGTTGTATTCCGAGGAGAAGCCCAAGACACCGAAGGGACAGGCCTCGACGCAGAGGCCGCATCCCTTACAGCGCTCCTTGTCCACCACCACGATACCCTTCGGCACTCCCACCCTCCTTAGCCGCCCAGGCCGGCCCGGCGCCTCCTGCGCCTGAGCCTCTCCACGGTCCTCTCGGCCTCATCTATCCAGCGTGCAAGCTCATCCTCTATGCCCCTTTCCTGGGATTTGTCCGTGGGTCTGATACGGCGTTCCCGCAACACCCTTTGCAGCCTCCTCGTCTCTCGCTGCAGGAAGAAGAGCTCCCGATCGGATTCGTTAACCTGCCGCTGGGAAAGCACGGGCACGCCGTCTTCCCTCAAAGCGATCACCTTGAGGATGAGGCGCTGTCCCTCGTGCAACCCCTCGGGGGCCTCGTCCAGGGGGAGTATCCCTCCCC
>JALVLL010000100.1 GCA_027027485.1 Candidatus Bipolaricaulota bacterium
CCGACTCCTCCACCCGGGCGAAGCTGTGGACCCTGACCCCGTAAGAGAGCACCGACCGCGCCACCGTTCCCCCGGAGACGATGCATCCCGGGGAAAGAAGTGAGTTCAACGCAAGCCCTTTCCTTTCGGGCTCGTCGTGCACCGTCTTCGCTGGGGGCCAGGGCTCCTCGTAGGTATGGATGGGCCAGGAGCGGTCGTAGAGGTCGAACTGGGGGACCACCGACACGAGGTCCATATGGGCCTCCCAAAACGCGTCCAGCGTCCCCACGTCGCGCCAGTACGGGGTGGGGTTCCGGTTCCCGCGCTCGAAGGGAAAGCAGTAAACCCTGATCCCCTCGGCGACCATCCTGGGTATCACGTCCCTGCCGAAGTCGTGGGTTGAAGAGGGATCGGCGGCGTCCGTCCGCAGGACCTCCTCCAGGACCCGGGTGGAGAAGGCGTAGATCCCCATGGACGCGAGGCACGTCCCCGGGTCATCGGGCGCGGGTGCGGGATCCTCCGGCTTCTCCTGGAACGAGACGGCCCGGTTGTCCCCATCGACCACGAACACCCCGAGCCTCCCCCTGGCCTCCTCCAACGGGACCCGGATCACCGAGACGGTGAGGTCGGCGCCCTTTTCGCGGTGGAAGGAGAGCATCTCCCGATAGTCCATCTTGTAGACGTGATCCCCGGCCAGGACCAGGATCGCCTCGGGCTCCCCCCACTCGAGGGCGTATCTCTCCACCGAGTACCAGTTCTGCCAGATGGCGTCGGCTGTACCCCGATACCAGGTCTCCCCCTCGGTGCGCTGCTGTGGGGGAACCGGGGCGATGAACTCGCCCAGGGCCGGGCTGAAGATGGACCAGCCCAGGCGCAGATGCCGCTCCAGGGAGAGGGACTTGTACTGGGTGAGGACGTAGATCCTGCGGAGCCCGGAGTGGAGGCAGTTGGTGAGGGTGAAGTCGATGATGCGGTAGATGCCGCCGAAGGGGACCGCGGGCTTCGTCCGGTCCCGGGTGAGGGGATAGAGCCTCTCCCCGCGCCCTCCCGCGAGGATGAAGGTGAGGATGCCCCCCATCGCCGCGCTCACCTCCCCACCACGTCCAGGGCGATCACCTCCGTACCCCGCTCCCTGAACTCCTCGAGAAACGGGTTTATGCCCAGGGAATCGGAGGCGATGTGCCCGGTGACGATGAGGTTCTTTCCGGGGAACTCCCGGGAAAGCCTCCTCACGGCGGGATCGGCGCAGTGGATGTAGATCACCGTGTCGATCCCGTGCCGAAAGGCACACGCCGCCACGGGGTACCCGCCGTTGGTTCCGGCCCCGTGGAACACCCCGACCTTCCCGATCCGGTTTTCAAGGGAGCCCAGCCGGACCCCTATTTCGGTCTCGGCGGCGGCAAATTCGTCCAGCTCCGCAAGTTCCCCGATGAGCTCGCCCACGGCGGCATCCGGCGGGAGTTTCTCAACCGCTTCTACTAAGCGTTTTCTTCCGAATCTCATCGAGGGGGGTGTGGATCCCCACGAGGGGGAGCCCCAGGGACTTTGCCGCGGCCGGGACGTGGGGGTAGTT
>JALVLL010000101.1 GCA_027027485.1 Candidatus Bipolaricaulota bacterium
GAAGTGGAGGTCCACCCCACCGAGGGCCAGATCGACCACCTGATCGGGGAGCTCAGGAAGGTGATCTCCCGGGGCGAGCGGGCCCTGGTCACCACCCTCACCAAGCGTATGGCCGAGGACCTGGCGGAATACCTCTTGGAAGCCGGGATCCGGGCGCGCTACCTCCACTCCGAGATCGAGACCCTGGAGCGGGTGGAGATCCTGCGGGATCTGCGTTTGGGGAAATTCGATGTCCTGGTGGGGGTGAACCTCCTGCGGGAGGGGCTGGATCTCCCCGAGGTATCCCTCGTCGCGATCCTGGATGCGGACAAGGAGGGGTTCCTCAGGTCGGCCACCTCCCTCATCCAGACCATCGGCCGGGCGGCCCGCAACGTCCGCGGGAAGGTCATCCTCTATGCCGATGAACTCACCGATTCCATAAAAGAGGCCATCGCCGAGACCAACCGCCGCCGCAGGATCCAGATGGAGTACAACCGGAAGCACGGTATCACACCGGAGACCATCAAGAAAGCGGTCTACGACCACCTGGCGGAGGAGATCTACGGCGCCAAGGCCCCGGCCCTGAAGATACCCAAGGAGCCGGGGAAGCTATCCCGCGAGGAGCTCGTGCGGACGATAAAGGAGCTCGAGAGGGAGATGCGGGCCGCAGCGGAAAGGCTCGAGTTCGAGCTCGCCGCGGCCCTCCGGGACAAGATCCGCGAACTGCGCAGGCTCCTCTGATCCCTAGAAGAGGTGCAGTGCCAGCGAGGCCAGGGCCAGGACCAGCGCGGTGATCCCCACCATGGTGTTGAGCTGGACCCTTCCCGCGATGCCTTGGACCTGTGCCGGCCCCTGCTGTTCGAGCTTGGCCACCCGGTTGGCCAGGGAGGCCGTGGATGTCTTGAGGTTCTGTATATCGCGCGCCGCCTGCACGAGGTCGCTTTCCACCTGCCTGATCCTGGCCTTGAGGGAGTCGATCTCCTGGGTGAACCCCCCCAGGTCCACCGTCGGGGCGCCGGGGATCTTGGCCTCCAGGTACTGGACCGCCCTGGCGATCCAGATGGCCCCCGTGGAGCGGGTCAGGGGTTCGGCGCCCTGGAACACCCCGCTCGGGTCGGCCGTGATGATCCCCCGCTCCAAGAGATAGGTCACATACCTATACGCGGGATCACTGGGTAGGAGGTCCTGGAACACCCCACCGGCCCCCCCGCCGGCGAACCCCGGGGAGATACACACCGTCCCCCACGCCGAAGCCACCAGCAACGCGATCAAAAGGTTCTTTACCCTCATCCCTCCCCTTTCCTCCTCGCCATGCCTTTGGGATCGCGATGGATGTTACGGAAAAGCTCCGCGATCCCGTCGGCAATTGGGGTCCAGTGGAGGGGACTTTTGTCCCGCGGACGGGTTACGCCCTCCATGTGCACGGCTACCGGTAAAATTGGATCGACATGCCTGCGAACCTCACCCCGGAGTTCCTGGAGGCGCGGGAGCGCTTCCGCAAGGCCAAGACCGACGAGGAGCGGCTCGAGGCGCTGATGGAGATGTTGGCCACCATCCCCAAGCACAAGGGGACCGAGAAGATGGTGGCCGATATCAAGCGCCGCATCGCGAAACTCAGGGAGAAGCAGGAGCAGCGCCGCCGCTCCGGGGCGCGGTCCGGCCCGAGCTACCACGTGGAGCGGGAGGGCGCGGCCCAGATGGTCCTGGTGGGGGCCCCCAATACGGGGAAATCATCGCTCTTGGCGCTCCTCACCAACGCCAACCCCGACATCGCCCCCTACCCCATGTCCACCTTCAGGCCCTGCCCCGGCATGATGGAGTACGAGGACATCCAGATACAGCTTGTGGACCTCCCCCCTATCTCCAGGGAGTACACCGAGGGCTGGGTCTTCAGCCTTATCCGTACCGCCGACGGGGCGGTCTTCTGTGTGGATCTCTCCCTGGACGACTGGAAAGGGGCCGCGGAGGAGGTCCTGGGGATCCTGGAGGGGCGCCACATCGTCCTGGGCAAGGGCCCCACCCGCCAGCTCGATTGGCGCACGGTGGAGCTCAGGACCCTGGCCTTGGGCACCAAGATCGACCTCGCCCTCGGGAGGGCCGAGGGGTTCCGTGAGTGGGCGCGGGAGCGTTTCTTCGAGGTGGGGCTCGTTTCCCTGGAGACCTTCGACGGGATAGAGGAGGCCCGGGAGCTCATCTTCAGGTCCGCGGGGATCGTCCGTGTCTATACCAAGAAGCCGGGACATCCCCCCGACATGGATCAGCCCTATACCCTCAGGGAGGGGGCCACGATCCTCGATGTGGTGGAGCATATCCACAAGGAGTTCGTGGAGAAGCTCAAATACGTGAGGCTTTGGGGCTCGGGGAAGTTCGACGGCCAACACGCGCCCTTGGACCACGTGGTCCAGGATGGGGATATCGTGGAGATCCACGTCCACTGATCCCCGATTTGCCAAAATCCCGCCCAAAAGACACACTGGTCCCAAACCCGGACCAAGGAGGGGGCATGGATCAGCGGAAGGTGGCGGAACTCCTGGAGAAGCACGGGGTGCCCGGGGAAGACGCGTACGACCTCCCCGAAAGCCCTCTTCGTTTCCCCGACGGGGCCCAGTACCGCGTGGAGATCTCCGGGGTGGAGCGTCCCGAGGTCCTGGAGGCGGTTATCACCGAGGCCCAAAGGAGAAAGCTCCCCGTGCATCGGATGATCTCCACCGTGATGGGGGCGACCCTCCTGGATCGAGCGGAGCTCAGGGACTTCGCCCAAATAGCCGCCGACTCCAGGGTGGAGGTGATCATCACCCCCGGCCCCCGTTCCGGCTGGGATACCGGCAGGCAGCTCGTCACCCCGGAGGGATCCCTCTCCGGGCTCAGGTTCAGGGGCGCCGACCAGATAAGGTATGTGGTGGCGGACATCCTGCGGGCGGTGGAGCTCGGGTTCCGGGGATTTTTGGTGCTCGATGAGGGGCTCCTCTGGCTCCTTTCCCGGATGCGGGAGGAGGGGGATCTCCCCAAGGACGTGGTCTTCAAGGTCTCCATCTTCGCGGGGCATGGGAACCCGGCCGGGGCCAAGGTCCTCGAGTCACTGGGGGCGAACACCTTCAACCCGCTGGCCGACCTCTCCCTCCCCCAGCTTGCAGCCATCCGCAAGACGGTAAAGCTTCCTCTGGACCTCCACATCTACCTCACCGATTCCTTCGGCGGCTTCAACCGCCTCTACGAGGGCCCGGAGATGGTCAGGGTCTGTTCGCCGTGCTATTTCAAGATGGAACCGGGACCGGCCTGTGTTGTCGGCCCGGGAGCCCTGTACAAGCCCTGGGTACCGGCCAAGACCTTGGCCGATTGGGGCCGGGAGAAGGTGAAGTTCGCCGTCATCCTCCACGAGCTCATCCAGGAGTCGTATCCGGGGGCGGTCCTATCGGATTGGGGGCCCCCGGACCTCGCGGTGCCGGTGGTGTGAGGGATGCAGATCGGCGACGTACTGGACTTAATCCACACCGAGAAACCCGAGTGGGTCGAGCTCAGGGCCGCGGACCTCCGCGGCAGGCTCAGATCCCTCCATCTCCCGGCCGAGGAAGTCGATGCCCGTACCTTCACCCACGGGGTGGAGGTGGAGGGACACGAATACGGCCTCCCGCGGGACGGGGAGCTGGTACTCCTCCCCGATCCCAACACCGCGAGGCTGGACCGCACCTTCGAGCCGCCGGTCCTCGTGCTCCTCTGCGACATCGGCTATCCCGACGGGGATCTCCATCCCTGGGCACCGCGCACGGTAGCCCGGGCCGCCGAGGAGTTCCTCTCACGGGCTGGTCCCGCCGACGCGGCCGTGTTCTCGGTGACCGTGGAGTTCTACCTTCTCAGGGACATCGAGCTCGAGAGCTCCCCCACGGCCCAGGTCGCGCGCCTGGATCCCCTGGAGGGGGTCCCGGGGCCGGGGACCTTCGTGAAGGAGACCGTTCCCATCCCCGGGAGCTCATATCACAAGGGTTCCCCCCTGGATCACGGGGCCGATATCAGGAGGGAGGTCTCGGAGCTCCTGCGGGAGTGGGGGATCCCGGTGCGCTTCCATTACCACGGGCGCGGCTCCGCCGGCCAGATGGCCCTGGCCCTCGGGTCCGGGAGCCTCCTCGAGGCCGCCGACTGGACCGTTATCGCCGTGGATCTAGTAGTCCGCTTCGCCGCCGAAAACGGCCTCTTCGCCTGCTTCCTGCCCGCGCCACTCTACGGCTTCCCCGGCTGCGGGCTCCACCTGGGGCAGTACCTGGTGAAGGGCGAGGGCAACCTCTTCGCCCCCGAGGAGGGAAGCCCACTCGGGGACGTCCCGCTCTCGGAGAGGGGGCTCCAGTACGCCGGGGGCCTCATCCTGCACGGCCGTTCCCTGGCCGCCCTGGTGGCCCCCTCCACAAGCTCCTACCGCCGCCTCTTGGGCGAGGGGGCACCTTCGCGCCTTTTCCTGGGGATCTCCTCCCCGGAGTCCGCGGTGGAGGTGCCGGGGTATGTGGCTGCCCCGTCCTCCGCGGCGCTCTCCTTCCGGGTCCCGGATCCCTCGTGCAACCCCTACTTCGCCCTCGCCGCCTGCCTTATGGCCGGGCTCGACGGGATAAGGCAAGGGGTCGATCCCGTGGCGAGGGGGTGGGGGCCGTTCCGGGGGGAGTTCGGCGGCCTGCCGGCCAAGGTCCGTCGGCGCATAAGGCCCCTCCCGCTCCACCTCCGCCGCCAGGTCGTCGATCGCCCGCGCCACGATCGCCCGGCCACGGGTGTCCACGTAGTTGAAGTCCGTGACCAGGATGACGAGCTGCTCCCGCTCCCGGTCCGCGACCGCCTCCCGCTCCCCCGGCTCACCGGGGCCCACGGAGACCGCTCCCGCCGGACCGCAGAACTCGTCGAGGTGCAGCCCGCGCCGCTCCTCCCCGGAC
>JALVLL010000102.1 GCA_027027485.1 Candidatus Bipolaricaulota bacterium
GCCCGAGAAGGTATAGGTCAGGGTGAGGATGTTCTTGTGGAGCTCCTGGGTGGGCATGAACTTGAGCTTGAACTCCCACTGGCCGCTGAGGAAGGATCCCACCTTGCGGACGGCGTTCTTCCCACCGAAGCCGTCATCCACGTAGCCGTCGGCATCGAAATCCACCGGGCCCCCGCCCCGGGCGGTGGACATGTCCTTGGGCCACTGGCCGTTGATGAAGAACTTGTACTCGTAGACCCCGGGGGCGAGGCACACCGTGATGGTCCAGGAGCCGTCGGGCTGCTTCTCCATGGGCCACTCGCCCCAGTCGTTGAAGGTCCCCCGCAGACTCACCGAGGTAACTTCTTCTCCGGGCAAGGGGACGTAGCGGAACGTGACCGGGATCTTCCCCTCGGGACACTCCGCCGCCTGGGCGACGATCCCGAAGAAAAGGATCAACAACGGGATCAAACGCATCCACGCCCGCATGTTCACACCTCCTTCCACCTCCTTTTTGGGGTCGCTCGGGAGTTCACCCGCCGGCTTTCACCACCTTTCCCCCTTATGAGAGTTTACGGCACCTCCACCGGGACGAGGACGGCGTAGTGTTTCCCGGGGACATAGCTCGAGAGGATCTCCTTCTGGGCCTCGACGGTAGGCGCGAGGTAGTCATAGATCTGCGGCGCCCACATGGGATCGGGGCAGCCACCGCCCACCCACTCCCCGGGCTGGGCCGCGATGGGCCGCACGTAGTTCTTGGCGTAGCCGTCCTGGGAGGCGATGAGCACATAGTGGTAGCCCCTCACCTCGGGGAGGATCGACTTGGGCACGGTGACGATGATCCGGCCGCGCTTGGGGTCGGAGGTCACCGAGATGAGCTCGGGCCCCGCCTCGGTGGTCCACAGGTGCCGCCCGTACGCGGGCCAGCCGGCCACCCGGATGAAGTAGTCCCAGGGGTGCTCGGGATCGAAGGAGACCTTGGCCGCCTCGGCCTCGGGATGGAGCTCCGTGGAGCCCCCTTCAGCCACGTCGAGGAAGAGGAGAACCAGGGGATGCGAGAACCCGTGCGGCCCGTTCCAGGGGTTGGGAAGCGCGGCGAAGTCCAGCGCGAACTGCCAGGAGTCCCCGGCGTCGTAAACCGCGTAGCGCACGAGATCGAAGATCCCCTTCACCTCGAAGACCTTGTTCAGGGGGTAGACGTAGCTCCCGGGACCGAAGTCGTCGCCCTCCGGGTCCTCCATCTCGAAGATGAGCCGGCCCTTGATGAGCGTGGGGATCAGGGCGTGTACCGGCTGGGCCGGGGCCTCCCCTAGGAGCTCCCCTTTCCGCTCCAGGGCGGCGACGAAGGTGATGGCCTTTCCGGGCTCGACGCCGAGCTCCTCCATGGGGATCTGGAACTCCACCACCTCTCCCACCCTGGCCTTGCGGAAAAGGAGGGTCCGGATGGGGGAGGCTAGTCGCCAGCCCCCTTTGCCGTTCGCGGCCCAGCGGAAGACGTAACCGGAGCCATCGGCCCGGACCTTGGCGAAGTCGAGCTCTACACCTGAGGAAAGCGGCATCCCGAGCTGCACCTTTGCATGGCGGGAAGCGATGTTGGCGGCCTCACCCGGCTGGCCGGAGTTGTAGAAGACGAGCTTCACATCCGTCCCGATATACTCCCGGGCGGGGCGGGCGAGGTCCACCCGCACCACTATGGACTTCTCCTGATAGCCCACGTACAGGGCCTCGATCCCTCCGGAGCCGGAAAAGCGCGCGGCATCGGCCCACTCGGCCTCATCCCCTGCTCCGTCCAGCTTGAGCTTCACCTCCCCCAGGTTGGCGCTAAGGTAGGGCCTGAGCTTCAGGGAAAGGACGGCCGGGATCTCCTCCTCGGGGACCCCAGCGGCGCGGTAGGCGGAAACCAGGTGCACCTTGAAGAGCCAGTCGAAGAGCTCATCGGTCCCGGAGTCCCAGTCCTTCCCATACCAGAAGAACCAGTCGGAACCCTCGGCGGCGTAGAGGGCATCCAGGGCCTCGGGGTTGGGATCGTGGGAGAATACCGCCTCGCGGCACTCGGAAAGCCACTCCCAGGCG
Organism: Candidatus Bipolaricaulota bacterium; assembly: GCA_027027485.1. Lineage (GTDB taxonomy): Bacteria > Bipolaricaulota > Bipolaricaulia > Bipolaricaulales > Bipolaricaulaceae > JALVLL01. The sequence goes on from JALVLL010000102.1 coordinate 2,053, forward strand.
ATCTCCTCCTCCACCTCCCCTTCCCAGGTGGAGAGATCCCCGGCCCAGGAGCCCCGGGGGACGGTGGGGAGCGACCGCGCCGGCGGGTGCTCCGCCAGGAACTCCCGCGGGGTAACGGTCCTCACCCAGTCGGCCTCGGAAAGGGCCTTGTAGAGGGCGCGGAGGAAGCTCCGGCCGTTGTTGGGGTAGCCGGCCATGAACATCCAGTTCTCGCCGTCCAAGGCCACGACGAGGAGATGCTCCTCGGGGTTCGGGAGCGCCGTCCAGATCCTCTTGAGCTCGCCCATGAAGTCCTCCACCGCCACTTGGGTGGGCTTGTTGCCGTAGGAGAACCCGATCTTGTCCGAAAGCCCATGGTGCCTGAAGAGCACCGCGATCCCGCCGTAACGCCAGGGGGTCGTGAGCTCATCGATCCTCGGGGTGTGACCGAGGGCATCCCCCAGGATCCCCTCGTCGGTCACCGTCCAGGAGAAGCCCGCCTCGGCAAAGGCCTCCACCGTGGCGGAGGAGACCGCCTGTTCCGGTGGCCACACCCCGACCGAGGCCTCTCCGAATAACTTCCGGTGGAGCTCCTGGGCGAGCTCGAGCTGCGCCTGTACGTCCTCGGCCCAGCCCCGCTCGATGAGGATCGGCACGATGGGGTGGAAGAAGGGGCTCGTGATGAGCTCGGTGCCCATCTCCGAGACCACCCGGTAGGCATCCACCACCATCGCCGCGGCTCTCCTTTGGGCCTCGATCACCCGGATCACATCCTCAGGGGTCCAGCCGGACTTCCCCCGGAGGTCCGCCACCCCGAGCTCCCCGTGGAGCTCCGGCGAGATCTGCCAGAGGAGGTAGAGGCCCGCGGCGTCCATGAGCTCCTGATCGGTGAGCTCCCGGGCGTTCTTCAGGAGGTTCAGGGACGCGTAGCGGGCGTCGTAGTAGGGGTCGTCCCCGTCGCGGTCGAACATGTAGCCGTTGATCCAGAAGAACTGCCGCTGCATCTCGCGGCGCTCTTCATCGGTGAGGGCCTCGGGATCGGTGATCAGCTTCCAGATCCATTTCAAGTGGTTATCCACGGCGCCGATATACCGGTAAAGGCCCCCTTTAGCCCGCTCCTTTTCGGTGATCTCGGCGTAGTCCAGGATCTGCCGGAGTAGGGTGGGTTGGAGGTTATAGGTCACGTGGATCCTGGGGAACTCAGCCAGGATCCTGGGGGAGTCGAGATACTCCTGCACCGCGTGGACCCTGGCCCAGGGGAGCTCGTATTCCCCCGTCATCCGGTTCCAGTAGAGGGGCTGGTGCTGGTGCCAGATGATGGCCAGGTTCAGGGGGCCCTTCCCCATGGCCACCGACGAGGCAGCCGCCACCAGGATCATCGCAACAAGCAGCTTTCGCATCCTTCACTTCACCTCCACGCTCTCACGGTCGTTTTCGGGGAGAACCGGATGCGCAGGACCTCCCCGTCGCGCTTCTCCTCGGTAATCCTTCCCCTGGCGAGCTCCACGTGGGGGCGCTTCCCGTGGAAGGCGATCTCCCCGCCCTGGGGAAGCTCGAGCCAGAGGCCCCCGTCCGCATGTGCCTTGAACCCAGAATGTATCGGAAGGATCTTCTCAAGATCCCCGAGCATGGCCACGCCCCCCACCACCGGGGAAAGGAGAAAGACCCGCATCCCCTGCGGTGGGACCTCGGCCTTTCCCTCTACGGGGGAGCCCGAGAGGGGGTCCCAGGCCACAGCCTCGATATCCCCGGGGTGTTCCGGACGGAAGGAGGCTTTTTCCTCCGAGGAGTTCAGGGCGATGAGGTATCCCCAGGGGATCCCATCGAGCTCCACTTCGGCGAAGAAGAGCTTCAGGTCCTCCCCCAGCGTCTTCACGATGGGAAGGGGCGGGGACGTGGGCCGAAGCGGCTTCCCTTCTCCATCGACGAGCCGCTCCAGGAGATCCCAGTCGATGTGATCGGCCCGGTCGCCTATCCCCACGGGGCCCAGGGAAAGTAACCTCAGGATCGCCTCGCCCTCCGGATCCATCCCGCCCACCACGGGGTTCTCCCTAGTGAGGAAGAGGTCGAAGAAAGGCCGGATCCCCAGGGACCAGTAGACCGATCCCACAAGGAGGTTCTGCAGCCGGAAGGAAAAGTGGTCCACCCGACCCTCGAGCATTTCGGGATGCCCCCGGCGGGCCGCTTCCTTTAGAGCCGGATCCAGGACGAAAAGGTAATCGGTGTAAGAGCGGGCAGCCACGACGTTCTCGTGGGCGAGTCCCGCGAGCACCATCCCCATGGTCTGCATGCAAAGGAGCACCGGAAGGCCTTCCTCGGCGAAGGCTTCCAGCATCCCGGAGAACCACCGCTCCGCCGCCTCGGGATCCTCCCGCAGCTTCCGCTCCAGGAACTGCTGCGTCCTGAGCCAATCGTGCCAGGCGGCGATGGCCCCGTGGTACCGAAGCTCCCCGGCGATCTCCCTGTAGACTCCGGGATCCCCTGGGGCCACCCCGTATCCGTTCTCCTCCGAGAGGGCCGAGAGGTGGAGAACGTAGGGGATCCCGAGCTCTTCCCTCAGGGAACGTAACCCCGAGGGATACTTGGCCGGGTCGGGTTGGTAACGAATCGCCTGGCCAATGGTCCTGAACCTGTACCAAAGGTCCAGGCCGAAGTATCCGAGCGGGAACCCCTTCTCCCTGAAGACGGAGTGGACCTCCCGAAGCGCCGCCTCATCCAGGGGATGGATGACCTCGGTGTAGTAGCTCCCGTAGGCGTTCCACCAGCCGAGGGAGTCGAAGATGGGGTGATGAGTGATGGGTGATGAGTGATGGGTGACGGGTGATGGAGGATGGGAAAGGAGGGAGCGGAGTTT
>JALVLL010000103.1 GCA_027027485.1 Candidatus Bipolaricaulota bacterium
TCCAGGGCCCGGGCTTCCTTTCCCGCCTCCCCTCCTCTATCCCCCCTCTTTTCCCTCCGGCTTGGGGGCGGGGAGCACCGCCTTCTTGAGCTCGGGCCTTGTCACGGGGGCGGTGTCGTCCTTCCAGACGGTCACCACATGGGTCTCCTCGCGGTTCCCGTAGAGATCGATGGCGTAGAACTCGAGCTTATGAGGACCTTGGGAGCCGGGGATGTGGAAGGGCCCTTCATACTCGGCCCACGTCCCCTCATCGATCCGGAAGAAGATATGGGCCACCCCGGAGTCGTCCTCCGCCGCGAGCTCCAAGGGGGTCCTGGAGGTGAGCCAGAGCTTTCCCTCGGGATCGTAATAGTGCGGGTCGCCGGGGATGAGCTTGGTAACGGGCGGCGCCGAATCGAGGTAGATGGTGAGCACCTTGGGGGACTCCTGGTTCCCGAGTTTATCCACGGAGTAGTACTCCAGGCGCACCACGGCCTTCCCCTCCAGGGGGAAAGGCTCCGAGTAGAGCTTCCACTCGCCCCCCTCGAAGCGGTAGAAGATCTTCTCCACCCCGACCCCGACGTCGGTGGCCACGAGCCTCACCAGGCTCCCCGGGGCCAGGGCTATCACGTTCCTTTCCTCGAACTTGGCCAGGGAGAGGGTGCGCATGGGGCTCGCCTCGGGCGGGAGCTTCACCACGGGCTCCATGAGCGGGTAATGGTCCGGGACCACCTCGTAGGGCGTATCTCCGATCCCGTCCCCGTCCAGGTCTTTACCGCGGTAATCGGACCAGTAGTTCCCCCGTCCCTCGTGGTACCAGAGGTCGAACCTGCCCTCGTCCCGGGCGGGGAGGCCACAAGAGATGATCGAGTTCTCGTAAACCACCGCCTTCTCCGAACCGGTGGAGATGATGATCCCGTAATCGCAATAGCCGATGGCGTTGCGCCGGATGACGATGTTTTTGGAGGCGATGAGCTGTATCGCTACCTTGCCTCCCCAGATGGAACAGTTCTCTATGACACCGTTCTCGACGTTGGAGAGCAGGATCCCGGCCTTCTCCTGGGGATAGAGGATGGAGCAGTTCCTTATCACGAAGTGGGCTGTGGTGCCGTCGATATAGATCCCGTAATCGTAGCCCAGGGTATCGATGATCCAGCCCTCGATGACATACGGGTCCTCGGGCGTACCGGACCCACGCACCACCCCGTTCTCCCAGGTGAAACCCTCGTCCCCGTGGATATAGATCGGGCCGCGGCTCACCCACTGCGCCGCGGCGGCGAAACCGAGAAACACTATGAGCAAAAGTGGAACAAAGGCCTTTTTCATCACATCCCCTCCTTTTCCCTCCATCTTGCTCCCCGCCATTCTACCACAATACCGCCGGTTCCGTAGGCCCATTTCCGATATCCCCTCGGTCGGTTTCGCTTCCTAGCCCGGCTCAAGCACCCCCTCCCCCACCCGCTCGGCCAGGACCTCCGGCAGGACCACCGAGCCGTCGGGGCGCTGATTCTGCTCGAGGATGGCGGCGAAAAGCCTCGAGGTGGCGAGGCCGGATCCGTTCAGGGTATGGACGAACCTGGGTTTGCCCCCTCCCCTGGGACGGAAGCGGATATTCCCCCGCCGGGCCTGGTAGTCCTCGCAGTTGGAGCAGGAGGAGACCTCGTAGTAGCGCCCCTGGGCCGGGAGCCAGACCTCGATGTCGACGGTCTTCGCGGACTGCTGGGCCAGGTCGTCCGCCGGAAGCAACGTCACCCGGTAATGGAGCCCCAGCCGCTGGAGGATCACCTCCGCGTGGCGCACGAGCTCCTCTAGGTCCCCATAGGAGCGCTCCGGGGTGGTGTAGTGGAAGAGCTCCACCTTGTTGAACTGGTGCATGCGGATGAGCCCCCGCTGGGCCTCCCCCCAGGTCCCGGCCTCCCGCCGGAAACACGGCGTATAGGCCACGTAACGCAGGGGAAGGTCATCTTCGGAGAGGATCTCGTCACGATGCAGGTTCACCAGGAGCGACTCCGCCGTCGGGTTGAGGAAGAGGTCGTCATCGGGGCAGTGGTAGAGCTCATCGGCGAACTTGGGGAGCTGGCCCGAGACCTCGAAGGAGCGCCGGTTGGCGAGGATCGGGGGTAGAACAGGGATATAACCGTGCTCCCGCACGTGCAGCTCGAACATCCAGAGGAGGAGCTCGAACTCCATGACCGCCCCCGGGCCCACGTACAGGGGGAACCGGGCAGCGGTCATCTTGGCGGCCCTCTCGAAGTCGAGGATCCCCAGGAACTTCCCGAGCTCCACGTGGTTTTTGGGCTCGAAATCGAACTCCGGCTTCCTCCCCCACTCCCGGAGGACCACCTTCTCGGGGCCATCGGGGACGGAGTCGTGGGGAATGTTGGGGAGGGAGAGTAGCTCCTCCCGTAGCTCCTCCTCCACCTCGTCGAGCTCCCGCTCGAGCTCCTTGAGCTCGGCCGAGACCTCCCGCAGGTGGGAGATCAACGCTTGGGCCTCTTCCCTTTTCCCTTCGCGCTGGAGCCGGGCCACCTCCTCGGAGCCCAGGTTCCGCTCGCGGCGCAGCCCCTCCACCCTCCTTACGAGCTCCCTTCGCTTCGAGTCCAGTTCCAAGATCGTATCCAGGTCTATGGAGCCGTCGCGGCGACGCAGGCGGCGCAGTACCCCCTCGGGATCGCTTCTTATCAGCTGGATATCGATCATGCCGCGTAATTTTAGCTTTAGAGCCCAAAAGATGCCCATGTTATAATCCCGCGGAGCCCTTTCGTTCGGGAAACCCATCTTCGGATCGCTCGGAGGAGGCGGATGAAACTCATCGCTTATTCCAAGGCGCTATACTCAACCTGGTTCTACTATGCCCCCGACAGGATCCTCTTCGACTGCGGGGAGGGGATGAGTTCCTTCCTCGAGAACAAGGTCTACGCTATCCAAAGGGTCTTCCTCTCCCACGGCCACGCCGACCACATCTCCGGCCTCATGGGACTCATCAACATCCGCAACAACGCCATGGGGGACCGCGAAAAGGACCTCACCATCTACTTCCCCGCGGGGAACCACTATATATCCGAGCTCATCGTTTATTTCTCCCGCACCAACCGAAGGCTACGTTACAACCTGGAGTGGGTCCCGATACAGCCCGGCGACCGCATCCCCCTCCTCGAGGCCAAGCGCCACGGACGGTACCTGGAGGCGTTCGCCACCATCCACTCCCCCAACGAGATCTCCCTGGGCTACAACATCGTGGAGAGAAGGCGGCGCCTGAAGCCCGAGTACCGGGACCTCTCCCAGAGGGAGATCGCGGAGTTGGTGCGCGCCGGCAAAAAGGATGAGATCACCGAGGAATACGACCAGCGGATCTTCACCTACGGCGGGGATTCCGTGCCCCTGAAGCCCGTCTTCATCCGCGGCACCGAGGTCCTCTGTCACGAGGCCACCTTCCTCGACGACGAGGACCGGAAGGAATACAAACACTCCACCGTCTGGGAAGCGATAGAGGTGGCCAAGGAGGCCGGCGTCAAAAAGGAGCTCATCCTCTTCCACCTCTCCAGCCGCTACCGCCGCGACATACCCAGGATCCAGAAGGAGATCGAGGGGATGGACCTCCCCTTCAAGGTCAGCATCATCCCCCCGGGGGAGATATTCACCTGGGGCTGAAAGGAGGGAGATGTACGCCAGACGTTTCGTGCGGATCATCACCGAGGAACTTCCCGGCCCGAAATCCAAAGGGATACTGGATCGGATGAAGAGGTATGTCCCCAGGGCGATCTCGCCCCTCGTCCCCGCGGTGGTGGCCAGGGCCGAGGGGGCCGTGATCGAGGATCTGGACGGGAACAGGTTCCTGGATTTCTCCGGGGGCTGGGGGGTCCTCAACGTGGGCCACAACCACCCCAAGGTGGTGGAGGCGATAAAAAGGCAAGCGGAACGGTACCTACACACCGACTTCACCGCGGTTCCGTACGAGGTCTACGTCGAGCTGGCCGAACGCATAACGAACCTCGCCCCGGGCCCCTCCCCCAAGAAGTGCGCCTTCTTCAACTCCGGGGCCGAGGCGGTGGAGAACGCAGTGAAGATCTCCCGGGTCGCCACCGGGAGGAAGGCCGTGCTCGTCTTCGAGAACGCCTTCCACGGGAGGACCTTCCTCGCCATGACCATGACCCACAAGGCGATCCCCTACAAGGCCGGCTTCGGCCCCTACGCCCCGGACGTTTACCGCCTCCCCTATCCGTACCCCTACCGCAATCCCGTGCCCCTGGAGGAGATCGAGCGGAGGATGCTCTCCCTGGTGGATCCCGAGGAGGTGGCGTGTTGCGTGGTGGAGCCGGTGATAGGGGAGGGTGGCTTCATCGTTCCCCCGCCGGATTTCCTTCCCTTCTTACGGGAACTCGCGGACAGATACGGGTTCCTCCTGGTCTGTGACGAGGTCCAGACCGGGGTGGGCCGCACCGGGAAGTTCTTCGCGGCGGAGCACTTCGGGGTGGAGCCGGACCTCATCGCCTTCGCCAAGTCCATCGCCGGGGGGATGCCGCTCTCGGGTGTGGTGGGGAAGGCGGAGGTGATGGACAAGCCCATCCCCGGCTCCCTGGGAGGGACCTACGTGGGGAACCCGGTGGCCTGTGCCGCGGCCCTGGCGGTGTTGGACGTGATCGAGGAGGAGAAGCTCCTTGAGCGCGCGGAACACATCGGGAAGCTCCTCATGGACGGCTTCCGAGCCCTCCAGAAAAAATACGAGCTTATCGGGGATGTGCGGGGCCTCGGGGCCATGGGGGGGAGGGAGCGTGGGAAGGACAGGGCCACCAAGGAGCCGGCGACGGAGGAGACGAAAAGGGTGGTCCAGGAATCCATCAAACGAGGGCTCATCTTCCCCACGGCGGGGCTTTACGGGAACGTGATCCGGATGCTGGTGCC
>JALVLL010000104.1 GCA_027027485.1 Candidatus Bipolaricaulota bacterium
CCCGGGCGAGGACCTGCAGCCACCCCGGTAGCACCTCCACCGGGTAGTAGACCCCGGAGATGAGGAGAAGGAGGGCTGCCACCACGTTGGTCATCTGCACCCCGCGCTCCGGGAAAAGGAGCGGCATCACCGCGGCCAGGATCCCAAACCCGGTGAAGGATATGCTCCCTACCCCAAGCCAGAGGGCCGCGGTACCGAGATCCGCCTTCCCCAAGTCGAGATCGAAGAAGAGGGCCGCGACGGCCAGGATGAGGAGAGTCCGGGCCACCCCGTAAACCACCGCGAAAAGGCTCGTCCCGACAAGGTGCGTGAGGCGGGAGCTCGGCGCCATGAAGGTGTACTCGATGGTGCCCTCCCACCTCTCCCAGGCCACCATCTCCGAGATCACGTAGAAGATCTGGGAAAGATACGCCCAAACGAGTGTCCCCACGAGGAGGTACAGGGTGAGGTATTTCCCGTCCACCCCTGCTCCGGAGATCCGTTCCGTGCCCAATCCGATGTAGGCCACCGCAAGGGAGCTTGTAAGCGAGTAAGCGAACCAGACGAGCTCCCAACCCCAGTAGCGTTTGGTGAGGTGGATGTTCCGGGCCACGAAGCCCCAGGCGGCGATGAGCTCGCGCCGCAACGGCCTAAATGCCCTCATCGCCCTCCCACTCCTTTCCGGTCACCGCCAGGAACACATCCTCCATGGTGGCCCCTTCCCCATCGCGGCTCACGGATGCTTTGAGCTCACGAGGTGTACCCTCCGCCACGATCCTCCCCTCATCTAGGATGGCCAACCGATCGCAGAGGCGGTCGGCTTCGTCCATGTCGTGGGTGGTGAGGAAGACCGTGGTCCCCCGGGAGCGGATCTCGAGGATGAGGTCCTGTACTTCGCGCTTGGAGCGGGGATCGAGCCCGGTGGTGGGCTCATCCAGAAGGAGGAGGCGGGGCGGGTGCAGAAAGGCCCGAGCGATGGCCACCTTCTGCTGCTGGCCCCGGGAGAGCTGCTCCATGGGCCTTCCGATCCGGTCCCTTGGGAAGCCGAGCTGCGACAATATCTCTCGGGCGCGCCTCGCCGCGACCCTCCCCGGGATGCCGTAGAGCCTCGCACCGTAGAGGAGGTTCTCGAGAGGCGAGAGCTTCTTGAAGAAGGCCGCCTCAGTGGAGACCCGGTGCACGAGCTCCCGGACCGCCTTGGCCTCCTGGACGACGTCGTGGCCGAAGACGCGGACCTCCCCGGCATCGGGTAGGAGCAACGTGGCGATGATCCTCACCAAGGTGGACTTCCCCGAGCCGTTCGGCCCCAGGACCCCGTAGATCTCCCCAGGCTCCACCTCGAGGTCGATCCCCCTCAGGGCGTAGACGACGCCACCCCTCAAACCCTTACGGAACTTCTTTACCAAGCCTTTGACGGATAGGGCTTCCACCGTTTCCCTCCGGGAAGAACTCAAAGAAAAGGGAAAACCTTCGGGGCATGTGCCCCGCCGGGGACGGGAAAGGCCTTCAGGGGAACCCTCAAGCCCTCATGGAGGATCGCCTCGCGGTGAGTTTACCCCGCCCTCGACAGGGGGCAAAGGGATCGGCACAGTCTAGGCCCCGTTTGCTTTCGCTTTCTCCGCTAGCTTTTCGTCAAAGGTGATGAGAGGGATCTTTAAAGCTCGAGAAAGATAGAGATAGCTCGCATCGTAAGTGGTCAGTCCGGTGTCCAACGCTAGCCGCAACACTTCCGGGTGTTCCACCTCCGTCCAGTTGATGTCCAAACTTAGGCCGATCTCGAGCGCGGCAAGGATTTTCTCCTTAAGCTCGGGATATCTTATCGCCTTCTTGCGGGCTATACTGGTAAGCTCATATCCGAGGAGGAGCGGCGCATAAATCTCCGTATCTTTGAGTAAAGCCAACGCTTCCTCGGCTCTCGGCTCACCGAAGATCAAGGCACCCAAAACGGACGCATCCACTACTCTAGCGGGCATTGCGATCTTCCCTCACCAACAGAGCGGCCTCGTCTCCGGTGGCAAGGCCCAACGCGCGGATTTTCTTATAGGCCTCCTCCACCGTTAGGCGCCTGGGATTGAGGGCTTCCTCCAGAATGGCCATAAGCTCGCCCTGGAGGGAACGATGATGTCGCTTGGCTCGCTCCCTAAGCCTCTCCACCAGCTCATCCGGGACGTTCTTGATGGAAAGGTTCACCGGCATGTGCTCCTCCTTGGATCCATTTTGGAACCATTATACCACTTGTTGACGTGGGAGTCGGGATAGAGGGCCAGGCCGCCGCCGAGCAGGCCCCAATGCCACATGCATCGGCTTAAAATCCCCCGGGATGATCCCGAGGGAAAACTATTCCTGTGCCATCGAGGAACTGGTGGAGTTCTGTAGGGGATCCACGTGTGGGGACGAGACCGTGACCCTGCACCTCGCCGGGAGCGTCGCCCGCGGCGACTTCGCCCCGGGAAGGAGCGATATCGACATCTACGTGGTGGGACAAGGAAGGGGTAGAAGAGGCGTTGAAAAAAAGCTGCCGGGAGGATCGCCTCCGAGGGGTTGGCGGAGCTTTTCGAGATGCACCGGGAGCCTTTGGAGATAAGCGTCACCACCCTCGCGGAGGTGAAGACAGGGATGTCCTTCTTCGGAAGAGGCTTCAAGTACCAAAACTTCATGCGCACGGGAAGGCCCCTCTTCGGACACGAGATCAGGGATCTCATCCCTGTGCCCACCGAGGAAGAGGAAGGGGCCGTGGCCGAACGAGCCGTGCGCGAGATCTGCGGATTGTTTCGAGAGGAATTCGCCGAACTCTCCACGCCCATCACCAAAGAGCTTATTTATGGGCTGTTTTAGTCTGTTCCCGCACGGGCCCACATTCTCTGCTGCGGACAGGAGTGGTATGAGCGGAAAAGAGGAGGCCGTCCCCACGTTCCGCGAACTGTTTCAGGACAAGCGGGATCTACATGACATCCTCTCCCGGTGCCTCGGGTTGTGGCGAGAGTGAGCACGGAGGGATCTCACTGGGGGTGAGATGAGGACACTGGCGGGGTTGTGCCGCCCCTTCCTCACAGAAATCCGCCCCCCAAGGGGCGACCGCGGTGCGAAGTGTCCCCAGAGAAAAAAAACGGGGCGTTGTGCCCCGCTTTCGACCGCCCTCCATGACCAGCGTCAAATGACGCCCAGTTCCTTCCCTACTTTGGCGAACTTCTCCAGGGCGAAGTCGAGGTCCTCTTTGGTGTGGATCGCTGAGATCATCACCCGAATCCTGGCCTTCCCCTTGGGTACGGTGGGATAGGTGATGGCCTGGGCGAAGATCCCCTCGTCGAAGAGCCGCTTGGAGAACTCCCATGCGGTCTTGGCCTCGCCCAACATCACCGGGGTGATAGGGGTCTGGGATTCGCCGGTATCGAAGCCGAGCTTCTGCATCTCCTCCTTGAAGTAGCGGGCGTTGTCCCAGAGCTTGCGCACCGGCTCGTCGGTCTCCATGAGGATGTCCACCGCGGCGATGCAGGCGGCCACATCCGCAGGGGTCACGGCGGAGGAGAAGAGGAAGGGACGTCCCCGTTGCCTCAGGTACTCCACGATCTCCTTCTTCCCCGCCACATACCCTCCCATGACGCCGAAGGCTTTGGAGAGGGTGCCCACCTCGATGTCCACGCGGCCATGGAGCCCGAAGTGATCCACGATCCCCCGGCCGTGGTCCCCGAGGACCCCTTCCCCGTGGGCATCGTCCACCATCACCAGGGCATCGTACTTCTCCGCGAGCTCCACGATCTCCGGCAAGGGCGCGAGATCACCGTCCATGGAGAAGACCCCGTCGGTGACGATGAGCTTACGGGGGATGTCCTTGTGCTCCTCCAGGGCCTTGGCCAGGAAGTCCACGTCCCGGTGGGGATAGATCACCCTCTGGGCCTTGGTGAGGCGGCAGCCGTCGATGATGGAGGCGTGGTTGAGCTCATCGGTGAAGATCACCCCTTCTTTCCCGATGATGGCGGGGATGGTGGCGAGATTGGCGCAGAAGCCCGATTGGAACGTCACCGCGTCCTCGGTTTTCTTGAATTCGGCGAGCTTCCTCTCGAGCTCGACATGCAGGGACATGGTGCCGGCGATGGAGCGCACCGCCGCGGGCCCCACCCCGTACTCTTCGATGGCCTTTACGGCGGCCTCCTTCAAGCGGGGATCGTTGGCGAAGCCGAGGTAGTTGTTGGAGCACATGTTGAGGACGCGCTTTCCATCTACCACCGTCCAAGCCCCCACGGCGCTCCCGATGGTACGGATGATGTTGAAAAGCCCCTGCTCTTTAAGGTTTTGAAGCTCCGTTGTGAAGAAGTCGTACTTGCCCATCTCCCCTCCTTTGTCCGCCGATTTCCGCTACCAGCTTAGCTTCGCCAGGCCCTTTGGGCAAACAGCGGGCAGGGACTAAAATGGCCAGAGGATGAAGGCCGTCGCCAAAGCCAAAGCCGGGGAAGGCCTCGAACTCGTGGAAACCGAGACGCCCCGGCCGGGGCCGGGGGAAGTTCTTATCAAGGTGGCGGCGGCTTCGATCTGTGGGACTGACCTCCATATCTACTCCTGGGACGAGTGGTCCCGCTCCCGCATAACCCCTCCCAGGATCCTGGGGCACGAGCTCTGCGGCCACATCGAGGAGGTGGGTCCCGGGGTGGAGGAGTTCGCGCCCGGGGATTACGTCTCCGTTGAAAGCCACATCTACTGCGGGCGCTGTTACATGTGCCGCACCGGGAGGGCGCACCTCTGCGAAAACGTGCGCATCATCGGGGTCGACCGCGACGGGGCCTTCGCCGAGTACATCGTGGTCCCCCAGAGGGTCCTCTGGAGGAACGATCCCGCGCTCCCGGCGAGGATCGCGGCGCTCCAGGAGCCGTTCGGGAACGCGGTCCACGCGGTGAAGGA
>JALVLL010000105.1 GCA_027027485.1 Candidatus Bipolaricaulota bacterium
CTCCGGCTCCTCGACAAGGGGACGATAAGGACCAAGTCGAAGGATCCGCTTCCCAAAAGGCTCAAGACCATATTCGACTCCCTTAAGGGGGTGGTGGAGGAGCACCGCCCGGACATCGTGGCGGTGGAGGAGGTCTTCCTGGCCAAGAACGTCTCCGCGGGTATGCTCACGGCACAGGTCGCCGGGATCGTGGCTCTCCTTGCCGAAGGCCTGGAGTTCAAAAGCTTCTCCCCCCGACAGGTAAAGAAGTTCATCTGCGGCTACGGGGGCGCCCCCAAGGACCAGGTCCTGGGGATGGTGGAGCACCTTCTGGGGATCCGGGGCCTGGGCTCCGATCACGCGGCGGATGCCCTGGCGCTGGCGGTCTGTGCGCTCCTCTCGCGGCGATGACGATCTATGACCTTCTGGGGGTAAAGGAGGTCCCGGAAAGGCTGCTCCTCATAGACGGGCACTCGGCCCTCTTCCGCTCCTTCTATGCCCTCCCCGAGCTCACCACCTCCAAGGGGATGCCGGTGAACGCGGTATACGGGTTCGCCCGGACCCTCCTCATGGCCCTGAGGGAATACCCCTCCAAGTACGTGGCGGTGGCCTTCGACGCCAAGGGCCCCACCCTGCGCCACGAGGCCTATGCCGAGTACAAGGCCACCCGCAAGGAGATGCCCGATCCCCTAAAGGCGCAGCTTCCCGTGGCGAAGGAGCTGGTGGACGTGTTGGGGATAAAGCGCCTGGAGCTCGAGGGGTACGAGGCCGACGACATCATGGCCACCCTTTCCAGGCTCGCCGAGAAACGGGGGATCACCGCCCTGAACCTCACCGGCGACAAGGACATGGCCCAGCTGGTATCGGACAGGGTCTTCATCCTGAAGCCCGGGCGCCGCCCCACGGACCGCCTGGAGCTCCTGGACAGGAAAGGGGTGGAGGAGCGATACGGGGTCCCCCCGGAGAGGATCGTGGACCTTTTGGCGTTGGTGGGCGATCCCATCGACAACGTCCCCGGGGTGAAGGGGATCGGGGAGAAGACCGCCCGGAAGCTCCTGCAGCAGTACGGCTCCCTTGAAGCGGTCCTTTCCGCCGCCGAGAGGATCCCCAACCGTCGCGTGGCCGAGGCCTTGAAAGCCCACCGGGAGGAGGCGCTCCTCTCCCGGGATCTCGTGCGCCTGGTGGAGGTTCCGTTGGATATCACCCTGGAGGAATGCGCCGTCAGGCCCGTGGACCTCGAGAGGCTCATGGGATTCCTGGGTAAGCTCGAGTTCTACTCCATCCTCAGGGATCTGGACCTCGAGAAACGCTACGAGGAGTTCAAGAGCCGCATATCGTCGGCGAGGAGGCCGGAATACCGGGTGATCCTCGATCGGGGTTCCTTCGAGGCCCTGCTGCGGAGGCTGGTGGAGGCGGGGGAGTTCTCCCTGGACCTCGAGACCACCTCGGCCGACCCCTTCTCCGCCGAGATCGTGGGGATCGCTATCTCGCTTTCCCCCTATGAGGGCTTCTACATCCCGGTGGGGCACCGGTACCTCGGCGCCCCGGAGCAGCTCTCCCTGGAGGAGGTCCTCCCCGAGCTGAGGCCCCTCTTGGAGGGGGAGCGCCCCAAGGTGATCGGCCAGAACCTCAAGTACGACATGGAGGTCCTCTGGAACTATGGGATCGACCTCCGGGGGATCTCCTTCGACGCCATGATCGCCCACTGGCTCCTGAACCCCGATGCCCCCTCCCACGCCCTGGAGGTGATCGCCCAGGAGGTCCTAGGGGAACGGGTGCAGAAGTACAAGGAGCTCCTCGCGGCCGGAGGCGAGCGGGGGATGGCGGAGGTGCCGGTGGAGCGGGCCACCGCCTATGCCGCCGCCGATGCCGAGGTGGTCACGAGGCTGGTCGGCCCCCTGCGGAGGAAGCTCGAGGAGAACGACCTGATGAAGCTCTTCCAGGAGGTGGAGCTCCCCCTCATCGAGGTCCTGGCCTGGATGGAGCGGCGGGGGGTCCTCCTCGACGTGGATGTCCTCCGGGAGCAAGGGAAGGAGCTCGAGGTGATGTTGGAGCGGCTCCGGGAGGAGCTGTATGAGCTCGCCGGGGTCCGGTTCAACCCCAACTCCACCCCCCAGGTCCGGGAGATCCTCTACGAGCGCCTGAAGCTCCCGGTGATCGCCAAGACCAAGACCGGCCCTTCCACCGACGCCTCGGTCCTGCGGGAGCTATCCCGGCTGCACGAGTTCCCCGCCAGGCTCCTGGCCTACCGGGAGCTGGAGAAGCTCCGGAACACCTACGTGGAGAAGCTCCCCCAGTACGTGAACCCGAGGACCGGGAGGGTACACACATCCTTCAACCAGACCGGCACCGCCACTGGCAGGCTCTCCTCCTCCGAGCCCAACCTCCAGAACATCCCCCTCCGGGAGGGATTCATCGACATCCGCCGGGCCTTCGTGGCCCCGAAGGGGAGGGTCCTCCTCGGGGCCGACTACTCCCAGATCGAGCTCCGGGTGCTGGCCCATTTCTCCGGGGACGAGAACCTGATCGGGGCCTTCAGGAGGGGGGAGGACCTCCACCGGCGCACCGCGGCGGAGATATTCGGGGTCCCGCCCGAGAAGGTCGACGACAGGATGCGTTCCGTGGCCAAGAGGGTGAACTTCGGGATCGTCTACGGGATCACCCCCTACGGCCTCGCCCGGGACCAGGGGATACCCCAGGAAGAGGCCAAGAGGTTCATCGAGCGCTTCTTCGCCGCCTACCCCAAGGTCAAAGAATACATCGAGCGCACCGTCAAGGAGGTGGAGGAGCGGGGGTACACGGTGACGATCCTCGGAAGGAAACGCTGGATCCAGGCCCCCGGGGGGAAGCTGGTGGGGGCGGCGCGCCGGAACG
Organism: Candidatus Bipolaricaulota bacterium; assembly: GCA_027027485.1. Taxonomy (GTDB): domain Bacteria; phylum Bipolaricaulota; class Bipolaricaulia; order Bipolaricaulales; family Bipolaricaulaceae; genus JALVLL01. Next base: position 2,854 of record JALVLL010000105.1, read on the forward strand.
CCATAAACGCCCCGATCCAGGGCTCGGCCGCCGACATCATGAAGCTCGCCATGCTGGAGTGCCACAGGCTCTGGAAGGAGGGGAAGCTCCCGGCGGAGATGATCCTCCAGGTGCACGATGAGCTCATATTCGAGGTGGAGGAGGACGCCGCCGAGGAGGCGGGGAGGATCATCAAGGAAACCATGGAGGGGGTCTATGAGCTCAAGGCTCCCCTCAAGGTGGACATCAAGATCGGCCGCAACTGGGCCGAACTCTGAGACGCTCACTCTACCGGCGCGGTTGCGGGCTTCGGGGGTAAGGAAGCCAGCGCCACAACATAAGCAAAAACAAGCCCGCCATATATACCGAGCCGACCGCGACCTGTTCGGGGAACCCCGCTAAGGATAAAGGGAGGTCTAACAGTCCGTGCCAGCCAACGGCGATGAGGATGTTGTCGGTGCGTAACCACATCCAAGCCAAGAGCACCCCCGTCATCCAGATGACGAAAAGCCCGAGCGGTAAGGGTAACGGGACGTCGTAATGTGGAATGTGGATGAGGGCGAACGGTATCTGCGAAATGAACAGCGCGGGGATAAGGGCTCTGTTCGCCCAAAACCTTCGTAACGCGAGGAATACCTGAGGTAAAACTAAACCCCGGTAGAGTATTTCCTCCATGAAAGCAACGCCCAGAAATGCCTTGATGGATGATGTAGCCAATGCCAAAGGAGAACGATCGAACCATACCCTGTTCCAAGACAGCTCCGTGCCGGAAATCACAGAGAAAACAAGCAAAAAGATCTGAGATATGGCCCAAACGATCCCAGTAGCAAATAGGGCCTCTGTGAACTTTCTCCCGATTCCGCCCAAGCCCGCATCCTGAGGGCGTAATCTGCATATCCCCCACCCCAGCGCCACGATCACCAGAACAAAATTTCCCCAATATCCCGTGAGCACGTTCAAATTGTGTCCCGCTTCAGGGTCCCAAGAGGAAACATAGAGCGAGAGCTTCCACAGGGGATAAAGCACGTGCCAGGGTACCTCGCGTACAGGGCTTTGCGGAACGATGAAAAGCGCGTGGATACCCAGTGCGAGGGCGATGCAGCCCAGACCGAGGCGATGCCCTTCCGTTTTCCATGGAAACGTTTCCACATCACACCTTTCCCCGAAAGCGAAGGGATTCCGCTGGGAGAAGGGGACATAAGGCGAGGCCGCCGGAATGGGAGAGGAGCTCCAGGGATTCCAGGGCATATTCGAGCAGGGACTTGGGTTCGCCCAGGGGAGCCGAGGGCCCCTTGGGTTCGGGAACTTCCTTCCAAGGTGAGTCCGGGGGGAGTTTCCCGAGCCTGCGGGCCTCATCCAGGGCATCCCAGAAGCCCCCGAGCCGGTCCACGAGGCCGTGTTCCAGGGCCTGCTTCCCCGTCCAGACCTTGCCCTTCCCCACCTCGTCCACCCTCTCCTCGGGGAGCTTCCTCCCCTCGCTCACCCGCTTCAGGAAGAGCCTGTAGAACCTCTCGATCACCTTCCACATGAGCTCCCGCTCCTCATCGCTGAAGGGCCTGGCGGAGGAGAACATGGGCGCGTGTTTCCCGCGGTAGATGAGCTCGCGATTGGCCCGCAGCTTCTCGAGGAGCCCGGCGTTCACGATCTTCCCGGCCAGAACACCGATGGAGCCGGTGATGGTGGCCGGTTGGGCGAAGATGACCTTCCCGGGGCTCGCCACGTAGTACCCCCCGGAGGCCGCCACCGAGTCCATGGCCACCACCAAGGGCTTCTTCCCCGCGAGCTCCTTGAGGGCCGCGTTCATGGCCTCGGAGGCGGTGCCGGAGCCGCCGGGGGAATCGATGTAGAGGACGACAGCCCGGGCACGCTTGTCACGGGCCGCGGCCCGGGCCTTGGCCACCACCGTGAGGTCCCCCTCGCGCTCCGAGAAGAGGAAGGGTATCCGGGGCCTGGCCGGGGGACGCCGGCTCTTTCCGTCCACGATCTGGCCCGAGATCCTGATCAGGGCCACGTACCGCCCCGGCCAGGCCCCGGAT
>JALVLL010000106.1 GCA_027027485.1 Candidatus Bipolaricaulota bacterium
CACGGGTACATCTCGCGCACCTGGGCGATCTCCTCGGCGGTATCGGCCTTGGGGAGCTCGATGAGTCCGGCCTTGAGGAGGCCGATGAACTCGCCCAGCGCCTGCCACACGTAGTAGGGGACGCTCTCGCGGGCGGCCAAGATCTTTTCCAGTACCTCCTCGGGCGTCCCGGCCAGGGGGTAACCGGCCTTCACCGCGAGGTCGATGAAGGTGGTGATGTCCTTGTAGGTGCTGAACCCGGTCCCCTCCTCCGCGATCCCCAGGACCAGGTTCTTCCCGGGCTCCTTCCCCAGGGCCCATTCCACCGCCCGGTAGACCGCCACGTCCACGCGTTTCCTGGCCGAGCCCAGGATGAAGCCCGGCTTGATGTACTCCTGGGCGGCATCGGCGCCGTAGGCGAAGGGGGGGCCGACCTCGCGTCCGGCGGCCCTGCCGGCCTCCTCCACGGCGTCGAAGGCACCGAGGTGCGTGGCGCCGGCGATCCCGAGGATGTTCCTGGCCCCGGCGCGGATCAGGGCCTCGGCGGCCACCTTCCCGCCGGCGGGATCATCGAACCGGCCCACGTAGGTGACCAGGACCTTGATGTCGGCGTCCTTGCCGGTGTGGGCCTTGTACCAGTCCACGGCCCAGTGGGCCCCGAACCTGTACCCGGCCTCGTAGCGCCAGACGGGCGGGATCTCCATCCCCGCCACGGCCCCCACAGCGGGGTCACCGTAAGAGATGGCGGTCAAAGCGGCCACCACGCCGGCAAGCGCCCCGCCCTCCTGTTCCCGGAAGAGCAACCCCAGCATGTTGGGGAGGCCGAAGTTGGGTCCGTCCACGAAGGCGAACTTCTGTTCGGGATAGAGCCTGGCGGCCTCGGGCAGGGCATCGAAGAGGAGGAACCCCACCCCGACGATCACCACGTACTCGCCGCTTTCGGCCAGCCCCGAGAGGTCGGAGAGGAAGCCGACCGGACTGGAGGCCGTGGTGTAATAGAGCTCGAGGCCGAAGTCCTCCTCGGCCCGCTGGGCCCCCATCAGGGCCATGTCGTTGAAGGAGAGGTCCCCGGGGCCGGTCTGGTCGAAATAGAGGCAGATCTTATCCGCCCCGACCGCCGCCAGGGAAAGGAACGCCACGAAAAGCAAGGTCAAAGACTTGCGCATGCCACACCTCCTTGATTTATAGCTTTTTTCCAAGGGATGCCTTATCCCCCTACCACCTCCCTGCACGGGCTTCGCGTATGGATTATAAGGGGAACGGGATGGGGAAGGTCCTCGTGATAGGGCTTGACTGTGTGGATCCCGGGCTCCTCGGGGAGCTCCTCCCGGGGCTTCCCCACCTCGGGGGGCTCGTTGAGCGGGGGGAGTTCCGGAGGATCCGATCGGTGGATCCCCCCATAACGGTACCCGCCTGGATGTGCGCCTTCACGGGGAAGGACCCGGGGGAGCTCGGGGTCTACGGGTTCCGCAACCGCGTGGACCGCTCCTACGGGGGCCTGCGGGTGGTGAGCTCCGCCGCCTTCCGGGCCCCGGCGGTCTGGGATGGGCTGGGGA
>JALVLL010000107.1 GCA_027027485.1 Candidatus Bipolaricaulota bacterium
TCCCCAGGGAGAAACGGAAGGAAATCCTCTGCGGGATAGTCCGGGAAGCCCTGGGTGCCCGGGTGGTGGTGATCGGTCCCGCGGAGATCGACCGGGAAAGCCTGACCCAGCTCGAGCTCGAAGCGGTGGCCTCCCTCATCGCGTACCTGCGCCCCCACGAGGTGGTCCTGGACTCCCCCGTGCATCCCAAGGCGATCCCGGGCTTCTTGCGCCGCCTCGTGGGGCTCCTCGGGGAAAACGGCGTACCTCTCCCCCGCCGTATCGATATCCGCCCCCGGGCCGACACCTCCTCGCCGGTGGTGGGGGCGGCCTCCATCCTCGCCAAGGTGACCCGGGACGCGTACGTGGCGTACCTCCGGCGTCGGTACGGGGACTTCGGCTGGGGCTACCCCGGGGAGGGGAAGGCCCTGGAGTTCCTTCTCTCCTGGTGGAGGGAGCACGGGTCCCTCCCCCCCATCTGTCGGCGCCGTTGGTCCACCGTGGCCGGCATCATCTCGCCCCCACTGGACCTCTGACAAGGCGGCTTCCCCTCTCACCGAACCTTGCAACCGGTGGGGATAGAAGGCAAAATCCTCTGACATTTCCTTCCCTGGGAGGGGGAAATGCCGAAGCGGACTTATCAGCCGCATCGCCGGCGTCGCAAGCGCACCCATGGCTTCCTGGCGAGGATGAGTACCCCGGGCGGCAGGGCCGTGATCGCCCGTCGCCGCCGGAAGGGCCGCTGGCGCTTGACCCCGGATTGATCCGGCGTAATTGGGGGAGGCACGGTTGGCGAAAAAGAGGATCTACGAGATAGCCAAAGAGCTCGGCATAACCTCCCGGGAGCTCCTCAGGCTCCTGAAGGAGCTGGGGATGGAGGACCTCCGGGCGGTGAGCACCGTGAGCGAGGAGGATGCCTCCGCCATCAAGGAGCTCCTGGCGGAACAGGTGGGGAAGAAGGGGGCCGTGGCCGCGCCTTCCCCCAAGGAAGCGGTGGCCGTGGAGGAAAAGCCCACGGAGGCCGTCGCGGAAAAGCCGGAAGCGGAAGCCGAGGGTAAGCGCGGGGTACCCCGTCCGCCGGTGGTGGCGGTGCTGGGCCATATCGACCACGGCAAGACCACCCTTCTCGATGCCATCCGCAAGACCAACGTGGCCGAGCGGGAGGCCGGGGGGATCACCCAGTCCATCGGCGCCTACCAGGTGGAGTACAACGGCCGGCTCATCACCTTCATCGATACCCCGGGCCACCGGGCCTTCACCGCCATGCGCGCCCGGGGCGCCAAGGTCACCGATATCGCCATCCTGGTGGTGGCCGCCGACGACGGGGTCATGGCCCAGACCGTGGAGGCCATCAACCATATCAAGGCCGCCAAGGTCCCCATGATCGTGGCCATAAACAAGATCGACAAACCCAACGCCAACCCCGACAGGGTCCGCCAGCAGCTGGCGGAGCTGGGCTTCGCCCCCGAGGAGTGGGGCGGCGACACCATCATGGTCCCCATCTCGGCCCTGAAGGGCGAGGGGATCGACGAGCTTTTGGAGATGATCCTGCTTGTGGCTGACCTCCAGGACCTCCGCGCCGATCCCAACGGTGAGCTCGAGGCCTGGGTGATCGAATCGAACCTCGACCCGAAGCGAGGCCCCTTGGCCACGGTGATCGTCAAGAACGGGACCCTCAGGGTCCAGGACGTCATCGTGGTGGGGACCGCGTGGGGTAGGGTCAGGGCGCTCCTCGATTACCAGGGGAAGCGGATCAAGGAGGCGCTCCCGGGGACCCCGGCCCAGGTCCTGGGCCTCAACGATGTGCCCCAGCCCGGGGAGAGGGTGGAGCGGGTAAAGAACCCCCGGGAGGCCGAGCGGATCGTCTCCGAGAGGCTGGAAGCCCTGAAGAAGCCGCCGGAACGGCGACGCCCCTCCATCGAGGAGCTCCTCGCAGCCCAGGAGAAGAAGAAGCTGAAGCTCGTGCTAAAGGCAGCGTCGGTCGGGGCCCTGGAGGCGGCACAGCTCGAGCTCGGCACCATCCAGTTCGACGAGGTAGATATCGAGATCATCCACGCCGGGGTGGGCCCCATCAACGAGTCCGACATCCTCCTGGCTGCGGCGGTCGAAGAGGGGGAGCCCTTGGTGGTGGGCTTCGGGGTGAAGGTGGATCCCAAGGCCAAAAAGGCCATCGAGCAGTACGGCGTCCCCGTGCGCACCTACGACGTGATCTACGACCTCATCAAGGACATCGAGACCGCGGGTAAGCGCCTCATCGGCCCCAAGTACCTCGAGGAGAAGGTGGGAGAGGCCGAGGTTCTCAAGACCTTCAAGATATCCGGCGTCGGGGTGGTGGCCGGTTGCCGGGTCACCTCGGGGAAGGTCATCCGCGGCGGTAAAGTGAAGGTCATCCGCAAAGGCGAGGAGGTCTTCACCGGCGAGATCGCCTCCCTCAAACACTACACCCAGGACGTCCAGGAGATGAAGGAAGGCCAGGAGTGCGGCATCCGCATCAAGGACTTCGACAAGGTGAAGCCCGGGGATATCCTGGAGGTCTACGAGGTGAAGGTGATCCAGCCCGTCTGATCGCCCGAAGATGCACGTCAGGCTCCTCGAGGTGCGGCTGCGGTTTTACCAGGTGGGTTCCATCAAGGAGCGGCGTTCGGTGGTGGATGGGCTCGTCTCCCGGATCAGACGCCAGTTCAACGTATCGGTGGCGGAGATCCCCTCGGAAGAGCGGGACCTCGTGATCCTGGTCTTAGCCAACGTCTCGAGCGATGGGGCTTACGCCGACGGGATGATGTCCCAGATCCTGGAGCGCTTGGGGAGCTCCCGGGAGTTCTATCTGGAGGACCACAAACTGGAGGTGCTCTGATGAACCGCAAGGTCAAGGCCCGCATCGAGGCCGAGATCCAAAGGGAGCTATCCGATATCATCGCCACCGAGGCCAAGGACCCGGTCCTCCGGAGGACCCTACCGGATATCATCGGGGTGGAGCTCTCCCCCAACGGCCAGAGGGCCGTGGTGTATGTCTTCGCCGGGGATGAATCGGCCAAGGACGAGGTGCTCTCCGCCCTGGCGAGGGATAGAGGTTTTTTGCGTACGGAGCTCGCCAAAAGGATCCGCCTCAAGCGGGTGCCCTCTTTGAGCTTCCGCTGGGAGGACCCCCTCGAGGAGTGGCCCCTTTGAGCCCCGAGGCGAAGCTTCCCTTCCTTCCCATCGGTTCCCCACTTCACGGGAGTGCGGAGGAGCTCATCGAGAAGGTCCTTTCGGCTTGGCCCCACCTCGCCGAGAGGTTCGAGGTCTCCCCGGAGGAGGCCGTGTCGGGGGAGCCGCTGGCCTTCGTCCTCCTTTTGACCGGAGGGACAGAACACAAGCTCCTGGAGTTCGCCGGAAAGAGGAAGGGGCCCTTGGTGGTGGTCTCACACCCGGCACAGAACTCGCTCCCCGCGGCCCTGGAGGCGGTGGCCGCCCTGCGGGAGCGGGGGGTGAAGTGCGAGCTTTTGCATCTAGGGGACCGGGAGGCCTTGGAACGCCTGGAGGTCCTTTCCCGGGCTGCGGCCCTGGCGCGGGAGCTCAAAGGGAAAAGGGTGGGGATCATTGGAGAACCCTCGCCGTGGCTTGTGGCGAGCGTCCCCGACCTGGAGGTCCTCCGGGAGAGGCTCGGGCTCGAGTTCGTGGAGATCCCCATCGAGCGGGTGGGGATCTCGGACGGGGGGGAGCTTCCCCCGGGCGAGCGGGTGGAGCCCGGGGAGGGTGAGCTCCGCATGGGCGCCGGGGTCCACGCTTCCCTAAAGGGGATCATCTCCTCCGAGGGGCTCGATGCCTTCACCATCGCCTGTTTCGGGATCCTCCCAAGGAAGATGACGGCCTGCTGGGCGCTGGCGCGCCTGGCGGACGAGGGGATCCCCGCGGGGTGTGAGGGGGACATCGCTTCGCTCCTTGCCCTCATGATCTCCCAGCTCCTCACGGGGCGGCCGGGGTTCCTCGCCAATCCCGCGGACATAGACCCGAAAAGGGAGAGAATGATCCTCGCCCACTGCACCGTCCCTCTCTCATTGGTCGATTCCTACAGGCTCCGGAGCCACTTCGAGTCCGGGTTGGGCCTCGCGGTGGAGGGGAGGCTCGAGAAGGGGCCCTATACCCTGGTCCGCTTCGGGGGAAAGCACCTCGAGAAGGGGTTCTTCGTGGAGGGATCGGTGCTCCCCGAGGAGGTGGGCCGGGAGGACCTCTGCCGGACCCAGGTGGTCTTCAAGGCGTCGAAGGGGGCGTTGCGGAAGATCCTGCGGGAGCCCCTGGGCAACCACCACGTCCTCATCTCCGGTCACCACCGCAGCGTCCTCCAGGCCTTCCACGACCTCTTCCTGGCCGAGGCTTGAGGCCGGACCCGCGGGACCTAACCCTTAGGCGCCCTCGACAACCGGTAAAGCCGCACGAGTCCACGCCGATCCAGGATCTCCTCCGCGATTACCACCAGCCCCGCTTTGGGGAAGAGCTCCCAAGTCCGCTTGGCGAAGTGCGGTGCCAGGACCTCCAGGACCTTGCCGAGCCTACGGCTTCTGGGCCGCACGTGCTCCAAGAGCCTCGCCTCCCCGTCCGCTTTAAGCACCCGTCCCACTTCCCGCAGCGCCGGGATGGGATCCTCGACCGAACAGAAGAGGAAGCTCCCGACCACGTAGTCGAAGTTCCTATCGGGAAAGTGGAGGTCGTGGACGTCCGCCAAAACGAACCGGGCCCTTACCCCGAGGCTCTCCGCCTTCCGTTCTGCCCGGCGGAGCATCCCCGGGGATGAGTCCACGGCGACCACGGCGGCATCCCGGGGATAAAAGGGGAGGTTAGCCCCCGTGCCGACGCCGATCTCCAACACCC
>JALVLL010000108.1 GCA_027027485.1 Candidatus Bipolaricaulota bacterium
CCGCCTTTACGGCAGTTGCCCTTCCCTCCTTCGGGTGGGAGCTCAGGATTGCCTTCACCAATGACCTCCACGTGGCCCTGGAGAACCTCCCAGCCCTCGAGCCCTATCTCGAGGGGGCTGACCTCGTCCTCGATGCCGGCGACACTTGGGAGGACCTCTACCGGCTCACCGGCCTTTCCGCCGCGGAGGAAATCACCCGGTGGATGAACCGGGTGGGCTATACGGCGAAGGTCCTGGGAAACCACGATGCGTACCTCGGGCCCGCGCTTACGGAGCTACTTCCGGAAGTGGGCTTCCCCATCCTCGGGACGAACGTCCGCGGGATCCCGGGGATCGCCCCCTGGGCCCTGGTGGAGCGGGAGGGCTTGAGGATCTTGATCCTGGGATTTCTCGGCCCGAAACGGGACGTTTACTTCCCCTATCCCCTGTGGCCTAAGGCCGAGGTACTGGACCCCGTGGCCTCCGCCCGCGAGGCCCTGGAGAGGGCACCGGACCACGACCTCCTCATCGTCCTCGCCCACATGAGCTTGCGGGATGCCATCGCGCTGGCTGAGTCCCTTCCCAGCTGCGACCTCTTCGTTTTGGGGCACGATCACCTCTTCCTGGAAGAGCCCGTATGGGCGGGAAAGGTGCCCATCGTGGAGGCCGGCCACCGGGCCCAGGCGGTGGGGATCGTCACCTTGGGCCCCGAGGGACTCATCGACTACGAGCTCATCCGCACGGGAAAGACCTCCAGGGAAAAGGCGGGGGTGATTTTCCCCGCTGTGTTCCTCGCCTTGGCCTTCCTCCTCTTTTCAGCTTGGAAGTAGGTCGGTGCCATCGTCGATGCGGGAGACGGTGTGGGCGATAAGCTTGGCCGCGTTCTCCAAATCCTCCAAGGAAACGATCTCGCAGGGGGAGTGCATGTAGCGGTTGGGGACCGAGACCAGGGCGGTGGCCACCCCTGCCCGGGTGAGCTGCATGGCGTTGGCATCGGTCCCAGTGGCCCCGGGGGCGGCCTCGATCTGGTAGGGGATCTTTTCCCGCTCCGCCGTCTCCACCAGAAGCTCGAAGAGCTTGGGATTCACGTTGGCCCCCCGGGCGATCACCGGCCCCGCGCCGAGCTTTATCTCCCCGAGCCTCTTCTTCTCCCCCTCCGTCCCGGGGTTGTCGGTGGAGAAGGTCACATCCACCGCGATCCCTACCTTCGGGTTTATCCCGTAGGTGCTCGTCCGCGCCCCCCGCAGGCCCAGTTCCTCCTGCACCGTGGCCACCGCGTACACCGCCCCCTTCGGCGAGAGCCCTTTGAGGATCCTCAGGGCCTCTAGCACCACGAAGGCCCCGATCTTGTCGTCGATCCCCCGCGAAACGATCAGATCCCCGTTCAACACCTCGGGATCGTAGGCCAGTACCGCAGGATCCCCCACCGAAACGCGCCTCTTCGCCTCGTCACCGTCCTTGGCCCCGATGTCGATCCAGAGATCCTCGAACCGCACCACCTTCTTCCGTTCCTCTTCTTGAAGGAGGTGGATGGGCTTCCTCCCGATCACGCCGAGGACCCTCCCCTGTTTGGACCTGATCCACACCCTTTGGCCCGGGAGGATCTGGGGGTCCCAGCCGCCGATGTTGCGGAAGTAAAGGTAACCTTTATCGTCGATGTGGGTGATCATGAAGCCGATCTCGTCGGTGTGGCCGGCGAGCATGATCCGGGGCTCCCCGCCTCCGTTTACTACGGCGAAGGAGTTGCCGTGGAGGTCCACCCAAACGCGTTCAGCGAAACCTTCCGCCTCTTCCCTCCAGATACGCGCCGCCTCCTGCTCGAAGCCCGATGGGCTTATCGCGCGCAGGTATCTGAAAAGGAACTCCACCCTATCCTCCTGCATCGACCACCTCCGGGAAGACTTTCAAGGATTTTGCCCGCCACGACTTGCTTTATCGAGGCCGCTGGCTTAAGGTAGCCCCCGGTGAAGGGAGGGAAAGATGTGGATCGATATCGCCATTGGTGTTTGGCTGCTCGTCACCCTCATCTGGGGCATAAAGCACGGCCTCATCCGGATGGTGTTCGGCCTAGGAGGGATCGTCCTGGGGATCATCCTGGCGGGCCAGTACTCCAAGGAGCTCGCGGCGAAATTCCCCTTCGATGACAAGGTCGCGGGGATCGTGGCATTCGTGTTGATCTTCCTCCTCGTCCTCATCGCGGCGGTGATCCTGGGGAGGATCCTGCACCGGCTCTTCCACTGGGCGGACCTGGGGTGGATCGATTACCTGGGCGGCGGCATCCTGGGGCTTTTGATCGGGGCCATGGTGGCCGGGGCCGCCCTCACCGCCGTCCTCCGCTATATGCCCGATGCAGCCCCGACCATCCAGGGATCCCGCTTGGGCTCTTTCCTGGTGGAGAACTTCCCCTTGGTGCTGAAGCTCCTTCCCGAGGAGTTCCGGGGGCTCCTCTTCAAGGGAGGGTGACCCCGGAAGGCCCTCGTCCGGTCCGGGGCCCGCGATGGGGCACCGGGAGGTATTCCACCGTGGGGGTGGTCCTCACCGGCTGTTTGTAGAGCGACATGAGGTGCAGGACCTCCTCCGGCATCTCGTTGGACACGGGCAATCCCATGGCCTTGGCGTCCTCGTAGGTGATGGGGTGGTCGTGGGTCCAGCGGCCCTCGGTGAGGGTCCGGGCGATCTCCTCCGCCTTCTCGGGCGGGAACTTGTCGAGGAGGAGCCGTTTCACCGCCTCCCGCATCTGGTTCACCGCCTTCTCGGCGATATCAGCCAAGATCAGGGTCTCGTCATCCACCTTGTCCAGGGGCTTTTTCTGGACGAGCTTGAGGATGGAGGGGGCGGGGTACTGGCCTAGCTGGGGATCCACGGGACCCAGCACCGCGTGCTCGCACATCACGATCTCATCCGCCGCCAGCGCGATCAAGGTGCCGCCGGACATGGCGTAGTGGGGGACGAACACGGTGACCCTCCCCGGATGGCGCTTCAGGGCCCACGCGATCTGGAGCGCCGCCAGCGAAAGCCCTCCGGGCGTGTGCAGTACCAGATCCAGGGGCATCTCCTTGTCCGTGAGGTGGATGGCCCGGATCACCTCCTCGGAGTCCTCGATGTTGATGTACCGCATGATGGGGAAGCCCAGAAGCCCCATGGTCTCCTGGCGATGGACCAAGAGGATCACCCGCGAGCCCCGTTTCCTCTCGATCCGGGCGATGAGGCTCTGGCGCTGCGATTCTAGATACCGACGTTGAAGATACGGCTGGAGGGCCGCCATGAGGAGGAAGATCCAAAAGATATCCCACAGCGAAAATCCATAGGTCATATCCGGCCTCCCCCTATTCCACCGGGATGTCGGTGACGCCGCCCCGTTCGGGGGGACGCTTGAGAGGGACCTCGATCCGAAGCACCCCGTTCTCGAACCTGGCTTTGATCTTGCGCGGGTCCTCCACCTCCTCGGGCAAGGGGAATACCCGGCGGAAGGCGCCGTAGCTTCGTCCCATTCGGATGTAGTTTTCCTCCCGTACCTCCTCGCTTCGGTGTACCTCGCCCGTTACGATGAGCTTGTCATCCTCAACTTGAACCCGGATGTCCTCTTTCTTGACCCCGGGGAGCTCCGTCTCGATCACTAGCGTCCTGTCCTTGATATAGATATCGGTGCGGCCTGGACCGAAGGGCCCAAAGCCTTGCTCAAACCCGAACTCTCCCCAACGGGAGAGGAACGCTTCCAAGTCCCGTAGGGCCTTCCCAAGTCTCCAGAATGCCCCAAAGGGCCCCCTCCAACGTAGTTCATCCTCCCACCATTCCATCGTGCCTCCTTTCCTACGATTGTACTGGATTTTTTTACTCGAACGAATCCTCCTCATGCAGGGCCTTGTAGAGCCTGAGCGCTATGGACTTCGGGAAATTGGGGAGGGAAAGGAGCTCCTCGAGGGAGGCCTTCTTGAGCCTCTCCAGGGAGCCGAAGCGGTTGATGAGGAGCTCCCGTCTCTTTGGCCCTATCCCGGGGACGGAGTCGAGGAGGCTTTTCATGGACTCCCTGCGCCGCAGCTTCCGGTGGTACTCCACCGCGAAGCGGTGGGCCTCGTCCCGGATGCGCTGGAGGAGCTTTAACGCCTCCGAATCCCGGGGGAGGGGGATGGGATCCTTCCTCCCGGGACGATAAATCTCCTCCTCGCGTTTGGCCAGGGCCGCCGCCTCGATCCCCGAAAGCCCAAGCTCCTCCAGCACCCTGAGCGCCACGTTCAGCTGGCCCTTCCCCCCATCCACGAGCAGGAGGTCGGGAAGCTCGGAGAACCTCCCCCCGGGGCGGAGGCCCTGCATCTCCTCCAGGGCGTGGGAGAAGCGCCGCTTGAGGACCTCCTCCATCATGGAGTAGTCGTCCGGTCTCCCCGAGGCCCTCACGCGGAAACGTCGGTATCCGTCCCGATAGGGCCTTCCCCCGACGAAGACCACCATGGAACCCGTGGCCCACTTGCCCTGGATGTTGGAGATATCGAAGGCCTCGATGCGCCAGGGCTTTGCCTCGAGCCCCAAGGCCTCCGCGAGTTCGGCCAACGCGGCATCTTCGCCGGTAAGCGAAGACAGGTCCTCGGCCGCGAGCCTTCTCGAAAGGAGCTCGGCGTTCTTCTGTGCCATGTCCACGAGCTCACGCCGCGCCCCCCGCCGGGGGACCTTCACCGAGACCACCTGGCCGCGTTTCCGGGAAAGGTACCCCTCCAGCGCCTTGATCTCGGGGAAATCCCAGGGGAGGAGCACCTCCTGGGGGATGGAGGTGGTGCGGGTGTAGTACTGATCCGTGAACTCGGCCAATGCCTCCTCCGGGGAGCTTCCCCTCGGG